>JAWLGW010000021.1:0-18061 GCA_041690735.1 Planctomycetota bacterium | reverse complement strand
CGCCGGCCACACCAGCGCGGCGGCGCGGGGGGCGAGGCCCCGCCGCCCCTGCGCCGGGAGCCCGGCGCGGAACCGCGCCACCACGGCGCCCTCCTCGGTGACCCGCAGGCTGGTGCGGGGCAGGACGACCTGGCTGGGGCGCAGGACCCGCAGCTCGCCGCTGCGCCCGCTGCCGGCGCGGGTCGAGGCGCCCTCGAGGGCCCTCGCCAGCTCCCGGTTGAGGAAGTCGGCGCACGCCACCCGGCGGCCCGCCGTCGCCAGCGCCCACTCCGGCAGCTCGACCTCGTCGGGGTCGAGCTCGACCCGCAGCCGGCTGGGGTCCGCGAACGGATCGCCCTGGACGTGCTCGACCGCCAGCAGGAACCCGCCGGCGTCGTACTCGCCCTGGATGGCCTTGTAGGCCTTATAGCCCCGCCCGTCGATGCGCTCGAGCGCGCGGCGGAGGTCGTCGAGGTCGCGCATGGGAGGACCCTACCGCGGGATGGAGCGTGACGCGCGTCCTTTCGCCCTCGCCCTCGCCCGGCTCTCCTACTCCCCACCCGCCGCCGGCCGCTCCAGCAGCACGTGGCCGTCGGCGGCCACCACGCGACGCCACCCGGAGCCGACCTCGAGGGCGTGGATCAACGGCGCGTCCTCGGGCATGACCACGAGGTCGGCGCCCGTCGCGTCCAGCCGCTCCTTCCAGCCGGCGCGCAGCCCGGTGACCTGCAGGTAGACGTCGAGCACGTCCCCCTGGCTGTGCAGGTCGCCGCGCCCGTCGATCAGGATCCGTCGCTGCGGATACAGGGCCCAGCCCAGCAGGCCGCCGGTGTGGAAGGCGTTGAACACGCGCCCGCTCCCCGGCGCCTCCGCCAGGTGCTGGGCGATCGCTACCGGGTGGCGCTCGCGGTCGATCGCGGGCGAGTCGAGGGCGCCGCGAGCGGTGGAGGGGGTGCGGCCTGGGGCCACCCCCACCGCCCACAGCAGCGCCACCAGCCCCAGGGTGACGGGCAGGGTCCGCACGCCTGGTTCCAGCGCACGGCCCGCGCCCTCGAGCGCGCGGCCGAGGCGAGCGCGCGCGTCGCTCTGGCCTGCGGCGGCGAGGGCCCGCAGGGCGGCGCTCGCCTGCTGCGCGACGAACGGCGCCGTCACGATCACCAGGGGCGTCACCCCGCGCCGGACCGTGAGGGTCAGGTGCAGGAACAGCAGGGCCGGCAGCAGGTCTCGCCAGCGAGGACCCCGCGGGGCGAGGACCAGGGCGACCGCGGCGACGAGCAGGTACAGCTCGAGGGCCGGACCGAGGGGGCCCCGGAAGTCGAAGGGGCGCAGCTCGTTCACCTGCGCGAAGAAGGCGGCGTCGAACTGGAGGGGGTACAGGACCGCGTAGGCCAGGGCGCCGAAGCCGTGCGGGTGGAGGGCGAAGCCCAGGAGCGCCAGCAGGACCACCGCGGCCAGGCCGAGCTCGCGCCGGGCGAGGGGGCGCTCGCCCCGGCGCCAGGCGTCGGCCGCCCCGCCCACGGTCGCCGCGCCGATCAGCCCGTAGCCGTACACGAACCCGCCGTGCAGGTTGTTCCATAGGAGCAGCGCCGCGAGCAGCCCGGCCGCGGTGGACGCCGGCAGCCGGCGCGCGGGGTCGGGGCGGGCCAGGAGCCACGAGACCAGGGCCAGCAGGGCGAAGCTCGCCACGCGCGGCCGGGTGCCGAACGCCAGCAGGACCGCGAAGCCGACCCCGCCCACCGCCAGGAGCGAGGCCAGCGGCCCCGCCCGGCGGTCGCGCAGCTGCAGCGCGATGAACACCAGCGTCGCCACCAGCAGGCACGCCGCCGCCGCCAGCGGTCCCGCGAAGCCGGCCCAGCGATACAGGCCCCACACGCCCACCTGCGCCAGCCAGTTGAGGTTGATCCAGGCGTGGCCCTCGGTGGTGAAGCAGATCGCGTCGGCGCGCGGCACCTCGCCGGTCTCGACGATGATCGAGCCGACCAGCAGGTGCCAGAAGTCGTCGTAGCCGAGGGCCGGCGCCAGCAGCACCAGGCGCACCAGCAGCAGGACCGCGAGGGCGTGCAGGGCCAGGGCCAGGGCCACCCGGGCCGCCGCCGCGGCCGGCCCGCCCTGATCTGCGTCTGCTCCGGTCCCTTCCGCGGGGTCGGCCACGTCGCGCTCCTGCGACCACTCTACCCCTCTGGGCGCCTGGCTCGGCTGCGCCGGGCCGCGGCGCGCGCTATCCTCTCCCCCTCCAGCCGGAGCGACGGGCATGGCGATCTCTGACTCCGCGGGCGCCGCCCGCGATCTGCTGAGCCTCGTGCGCGAGGGGCGCCGCCTCCTCGCCGAGGCGGGGGCCGCCGAGGCGCCCCTGCGCTGCGCGGGCTGCGAGCGCGCCGCGGGCCTCGACGACACCTTCTGCGTGGGGTGCGGGGCGCGGCTGCGCTTCCCCTGCCCCCGGTGCGAGGCCCCCTGCCGGGCCGGGGAGGCGCACTGCGGCGCCTGCGGGGTCAGCCTCACGCACGACCTCGTCGACGACCGCCTCGCCGAGCTGTCGCGGCGCGACGAGGAGGAGCGGCGGCGGCGGGAGGAGGACCTCTTGCGCCGCTACGCCCGCACCAAGGTGGTGCAGGAGGGGCGGGTCCGTCACCTGGTCGGCACCCTCGACAGCGGCGAGACCGAGTTCGTGAAGGTGGCCCGCGGCGAGGCCGGCCGCCGCCTGCTGCGCAACGAGGCGGACGCCCTGGAGCGGATCGGCGAGCACCCCGGGGTGATCCGCCTGCGCGAGCGGCGCGAGGACGACGACAAGCTGGTGTGCACCTTCGAGCACGTGCGGGGGGCGCCGCTGCGCTTCCCCCTGTCGATCCCCCGGGTCCTGCAGATCGTGCGCGACGCGCTGAGGACGCTGGAGCACGTGCACGGGCGGGGGATCGTGCACGCCGACCTCAAGCCCGAGCACCTCGTGCTGCCCGCGGGCCGCGCGCCGGTGCTCATCGACTGGAACATCGCGCAGGAGCCGGGGCCCAGCCGGTTCGGCGCTTACACGCCGCTGTTCGCCTCGCCAGAGCAGGTGGTCGGGGACCGGGTCGACTTCCGCGCCGACCTGTACGCCATGGGCGTGATCCTGTACATGCTGTTCACCCACGACCGCTTCCCGGCGGTGCTCGAGGAGCAGGGCGAGGCGGAGCCCATGCTCAAGGTGCTGCAGGCGAAGAAGGCCATGAACCGGGCCTTCCTCACCGAGCACACCATCTACTCGGGCAAGCTGGCCTCCCTCGCCAAGGGGCAGCTGCAGCAGAACGCCCTCCCCGGCGGTCCGCCGCCGGGGGGCGGGCCCGAGCACGAGCGCAAGGTGCTGGGCGCGAAGTACATGTTCAGCTCCGAGCTGAGCCGCACCCAGGACGTGAACGCCGAGATCCGCGCCACGGGCGGCGTGCTGGCGATCGTGCAGCGGGCGACGGCGGTCGACCCGGCCGACCGGTTCGGCGACGCCGCCAGCATGCGGGCGGCGGTCGAGGCGGTGCTGGCCCGAGTCAGCCCCCCGGACAGGGCGCCGGACAGCCCCCAGGACAGCCCCCAGGACAGCCTCCAGGCCGGGGGAGAGGAGGCGGCGTGCTGAGCCGCGAGCTGCGCGAGGCCCTCGACCGACACCGGCGCGCGGGCATGTTCTGGAACCCCACCCGCGAGCTGCGGCGGGTGGGCACGCTGCCCACCGCCGAGTTCGAGGTGTGGGTCGGCGAGCGGCCCGACGGCGCGGTCGAGCTGGTGCGCTCGGGCGCCGGGCCGGCGGCCGTGGAGCTGCTCCTCAACGAGGTCGCCGTCGCCCGCGAGGTCGGGCACCGCGGCCTGCCGCGGCTGCTGTGGACGGCCCGCACGGGCGACGAGGGGCTGGCCCTGGGCTTCGCCTGGCGGTCCTCTCTCCCGCTGACCTACCCCCTCGACCTGCGCTGGCTGCTGCGCTCGTTCATCGCCCTGGCGCGGGCGGCGGGGGCGCTGCACGGCGCGGGCTGGATCCACGCCGACCTCAAGCCCGAGGCGGTGAGCTGGAGCGAGGACCCGGACCAGCTGCTGCTGAGCGACCTGCGCATGGCGCAGCGGCCGGGGCCCCGCCGCTTCGACGCCTTCTCGGCCCGGTTCGCCCCGCCCGAGCAGGTGGCGCGGGGCGAGCTCGACTTCTCGGCGGACGTGTACGCCTTGGGGGTGATGCTGTATTCGCTGTTCATCCGGGAGCGGTTCCCCACGATCCTCATGCCCGCCGGCAGCACGGCCGGCGCGGGGCCCACGGCGCAGCAGGCGGCCCTCAGCCCGATCACCAGCCTGGGCGCGCTGCTCGAGGAGGACGAGCCCTACGCCCCGCCGCGCAAGAAGGGCGGGCCCCCGGTGGCGCGGCAGATGATGGCGCAGCAGATGCTGGAGCCGATCGTGCCGCAGATGCTGGAGCCGATCGCGCAGCAGAACTTCGCCCCGCCGCCGCCGCCGCTGTCCGCAGCGTCCGGGGGCCAGGACGCGCAGGCCGTGCTGGGCGCCAAGATCCTGTTCGCGCTCCAGCTCGACCGGGTGGTGCGCCGGACCGCCGACATCGGGGTGGCGAAGGAGCTGCTGGCGGTGATCGAGCGCGCCACGGCGCAGAAGCCCGCCGATCGCTTCCAGGACGCCAACGTCTTCGCCGAGGAGCTGGCCAAGCTGCTGGCGCTGGCGGAGGAGCTGGTGAACGGAGCCGAGGGGTGACGCCGCCCGCCCGCGCCTTCGTGCTCTCGATCGCCGTCTCGCCCCAGGATATCGACGCTCAGGGTCACGTCTCGAACGTGAGGGTGCTCGATTACATGAACCGGGCCGCCATCGCCCACTCCGAGACGCTGGGCTACGACGTGCCCCGCTACCGGGAGGTCGGCGGGATCTTCGTGGTGCGGCGCCACGAGATCGACTACCTCGCCAGCGCCTACGAGGGGGAGACCCTCGAGGTGTGGACCTGGCCGAGCGGCCTGCGCCGCTCCACGGCCGAGCGCCGCCACGAGGTGCGCCGGCCCGAGGACGGCGCGGTGATCGCGCGCGGCCTCAACCTGTGGGTGTGGGTCGACTTCGCCTCCCGGCGCCCGGCGCGAATCCCGGCGGCGGTGGCGGAGACCTTCGATCCGGCGCGCTTCGCTTAGGGTGTGCGGCAGCGGCGCCTATAATGGCGCCGCCTGGGAGCCGGTCGTTTGGGAGCCGGTCGTTTGGGAGCCGGTCGTTTGGGAGCCGGTTGTTTGGGAGCATGGTCTTGGCCCGCGACGCTGTCCCCTGTCCGCGCTGCAAGTTTCCCAACTTCTCGCAGAGCGCCACCTGTCGCCTGTGCGAGGCGCCGCTCGGGCTGGCGCCCAGGGAGGAGGGCCGGGAGACCACGCGGCTCCGCCGGGACGAGCTCCCGGTGGGGGACTACACGCGGCCCAGCGCCGTCGGCAGCCGGCGGGCGACGGCTGCGGAGGGCGACCCCGGCGTGGTGGCCTGGGTCCACTGCGCCCCCTTCCCGCCGATCCCGCTGAGCGAGAGCAGCCTGCAGCTGTCGGTGGGCCGCGCCGCCGAGTGCGACGTGGTGCTGCCCCACCACTCGATCAGCCGCTGTCACGGGGTGTTCTGGGTGCACAACGGGCAGGTCCAGTTCCAGGACCGCTCCAGCAACGGGACGTTCCTCAACGGCAAGCGGGTGCGCAAGGCGACCCTGCAGCTGGGGGACGTCCTCACGATCGGCCCCTACGACCTCGAGATCTGCGGCAGCGAGCCCCAGGCGGCCACGGCCGAGATGGAGGGGACGAGCGAGATCGACTTCGCCTCCTTCCAGTCGGGCCTGCTCGCGGAGACGCCCATGGTCGAGACCCTGCAAGGGCTCGAGTTCGGGCGCAAGACCGGCACCCTCAGCATCCTGTCGGGCCGCCTGCGCGGCCACCTGGTGCTGCACGAGGGGGTGCCGTGGTTCGCCCGCCTGGGCGACCGCGAGGGCGAGGCGGCGGTGCTCGACATGCTCGCCCTGGCGGAGGGGCGGTTCATCTTCTCGCCGTCGCCGGAGCCCGGTGAGCGCGCCATGCGGTCGACGATCACCGGGCTCCTGCTGGAGTTCAGCCGCCAGTCGGACGAGCAGACCCACGCCAGCGATCCGCCGACGCAGTTCTGAACGCCGTGACGACGACGGGGAGCGCCTGGCTCAGGCCGTGACGGCGGCCTCGGCCAGCGGGACGAACTGCCCCCGCTCGACGTCGTAGGCGAACACCTCGCCGCTCTCGAACTTGTAGACCCACCCGTGCAGGTGGAGCTCCTTGCGGGCCAGCGCCGCCGCCACCGAGGGGTGGGTGCGCAGGTGCTCGAGCTGGACCAGCACGTTCTCCTCGACGGTCGCCGTCAGCAGCTTCTCCGCCTCGGTGATGTGCTTGTAGTTCTCCCGGATGATCCGCCGGGTGGACTCGGCGTGGTGCAGCCAGCCCTGCACCGCCGGCAGCTCCGTGAGCGAGTCGGGGTTGAGGAGGCCGCCCATGGCGCCGCAGTGCGAGTGCCCGCACACGACGATGTGCTTGACCTTGAGGACGGCCACCGCGTACTCGATCGTCGCCGCGGCGCCGATCCCGCCGGCCCCGTAGGGCGGCACGATGTTGCCGGCGTTCTGCAGCTCGAACAGCTCACCCGGCCGGCTCTGGGTGATCAGCGTCGGGTCGACGCGCGAGTCCGAGCACGTGATGAACAGCGTCTCGGGGCTCTGCCCCTTCTCGCACAGCTGCTCGAACAGCTCCCGGTTGGAGCTGAAGTACTCCTTCTGGAACGAGTGGACGCCTGCGACGAGCTTCTGCATGACCTGCCTCCGTGTGGTCCCTCCGTGTACCCCATCAGCGTAACGCGGTCCAGTGGTTCGTCTTGATGCACGACACGAGCGACGACGCCGCCGCCGCTCCGGCTCGAGGAGCAGCGGCGGCGTCCGAGCGCTCAGCGGTGGGGTCGGCTCAGTAGGTGATCATCCACTGGACGCGGAAGCGCGCGGTGGCCTTGAGGCGCAGCGCCTGCTTCGGGTGCCCGGTGTGCTCGGCCTCGAGCACGTACTCCCCGTCGGGGAGGGCGTTGACCAGCCCCTGGAGGGGGATGTCCTGCTCGTAGGTCCAGGTCTCGCCGGGGAGCAGGTCCATGTTCGAGACGACCTGCATGAACATCACCGCCGCCGACCAGGTGTACAGCACCTGGCCCGAGGCGTCCTTGATCCGGAAGTCGTACCGCTGGCTGCTCGTGAACTGGAACGGCGCCGCCTCGGCGGCCTCGTTGGCCACCTCGAAGCGCGCCTTGATCGTCTCGGCCTGGGGCTGCCCGTAGCCGGGGGGCGGCGTCCCGACCACCGGCATGCGGTTCTGGAACACGTAGTACGCCGGCTTGTCGATCGCCAGCCGGGTGCTCAGCCCCCCGGTGAAGGTGGACGCCGGCTTGGCGTATACCTTGCCGTCGACGTCGGCGTAGCTGAGGCGCGCCGTGTTCGGCCCGGCGATGGTGGTCCAGCCGTACTCCACGATCCCGACGCCGGGGGCGAACACGATCCGGCCCACCCCCGCGTCCGCGCACACGGGGCGGCGGTTGACGAGGACGACGCAGTCGTGGAACGGACCCACCGGCGTGGTGGCGGTGTAGGCCCGATCCACGACCTCCCACTCGGTCTGGTCGAGGCAGGCCGCGCCCTCGATGTCGGCGCGGGCCGGGGCGCCGTTGGCGGACAGGTCGAACACCAGCCCGTAGGTGCCGCGGCTGGGGTTCCACACCCAGATTCGCCCCGACTGGCCGCTCATCCACCACCAGTGGGTGCCGACGAAGCCCTCCACCTTGGCCCAGCCGCCGCTGCGGCCGACCACCCGGATCTCCTCGTCGGGCGACGCGATGCGGCCGGTGATCTCGTAGCGCCACTCGTTGCCGGACTGATTGGGGAACAGGTCCTGAGCCGAGTGCTGGGCCGCCGCCGGGGCAGCCAGGCTCAGCAGGGTCAGGACGGACAGCGCGATCGCGCGCATGGGAAACGCTCCTCGAGTAAGGCGCCCCCAGCCCCGCAGGGGCGCGTTCGCTGGACTTAGCGAGCACGTCCCATGCCAGACGACAACAGCGACACGCCGCGTCAGGCTATTGCTTTGGACAGGCTTACGTGCAGCGCCCAGAGAGCGGTTGACGCACTGCGTCGCCGTTTCCCGAAACTCGTCTCGAGGTGTCGGATCAGGAGGACGCCTTGAAGCCCGCCTCCAGGAGCAGGTCGAGGACCTTCTGGCGGTGAGCCCCCTGGACCTCGACCGCGTCCTCCTTGGCGGTGCCGCCGGCGCCGCAGGTGGTCTTGAGGCGCTTGGCCAGGGCCTGGAGGTCCGCCTCGGTGAGGGCGAAGCCGCGGGCGACCGTCACCACCTTGTCCTTGCGCCGCTCCTCCCGCACCTTGATCCGCTGCTGCTCGGGGGGCTCGCTGCGGTGACGGGCCACGACCTTGGTCGGCCGGTTGACGGGGATGAACTCCCACCCCTGCCCGCGCCGCGCCTTGGACTGCTTCTTCGATCGCTTCGCCATGCGCTCCTCGCGGATCACAGCGGCTGGTAGGGAGGGCCCCAGTAGCCGCGCTTGGCGCGGCGGGCCTCCTCGATCAGCGCGCGGAACTCCTCGCCTCGGCGGTGGGGGTATCGGCGCGCGTAGTCGTAGGTCATGCCGGCCCGGCACATCTCGGCGTTGACGTCGATCAGCGTGCCGTCGGGCTGGCGGGCGTAGAGGTAGGCCAGGATCCGCCGAGAGCTGGTGCTGTCCCGGTGCCCCGCCACCGCGTTCGCCTCATCGTAACGCAGCAGCAGGGGGCGCCCCTCGACGAGCTTCGCCAGGGCGTCGCGGCCGAGGGTGTAGCTCCCCGCCGTCTCGACCACCCGCGGTCCGAACGCCTCCACGTGGCGGCGCCGCTTGTCGGCCATGGTCGACATGGCGTACAGGCCGTCCTTCTCGGGGGTGTCGATGCCGATCAGGCGGATCACGTGCCGCTCGCCGGTCGGGTCGCGCGCCACCAGCGTGTCGCCGTCAGGCACCCGCTCGACCGTCAGCTCCGTGTCGCTGGCGGGGACGTCGGGCCCCACGTCCTCCGGGTGGCCGCGCGCGTCTCCGGTGCGCAGGAACCCGCGGGCGAAGGGACCCTGCCGCTTGGTGAAGCGCGGCCCGTCGGTGAGGACGTGCACCACCGTGGCCTCGGGGAACCGCTCCCGCAGCAGGTCGACCTTGGACCCCTCGTTGTCGAAGGCCGCCACCACCGTGCCCAGCGCCGCCGCCTGGTCGAGGGTCGCCCTCCAGGCGCGGTCGTCCTCGTCGCGCCCGCCGCCCTCCACGTGCGCCGCCAGCAGCCGGCCCCGCTCGCCCAGGGGGAAGCCGAACCGCTCCAGGGCGGCCCGCGTGGCCTCTGCCTGGGTGTCGCGGCGGCCGATGTACGCGATCGTGGCCCCCCGCTCGTGCAGCGACCGGGCGAAGCGGGCGGCGCCCGGCACCGGGAGGTCGTACACCAGCCCGTCGATGCCCCAGAACTCCTGGCGCCAGGCCTTCATGGCCCGGCGCGCCAGCGCCTTGCGCCCCTCCGGCGCGACCCCCGCCCGGCGGAGGGTGTCGTCGAGGTCCCACTCCTGGAAGTGGTCGACCCGCAGGCTGGAGAGCTCGGTCACCCCCTCCCGCGAGGCCCAGGCCCGCAGGATCGCCACCTGCCGGGGGCGGTTGTCGAGGGTGGTGGAGTCGAGGTCGAACAGCACCACCGTGCCGCTGGTGGCGCGGGCGACGACCGCGTCCAGCAGGGCGTCCTGCTGGGGAGAGACCTCGGTGAGGCGGTACTCCGCCCAGGTCTGCGTCGGGAGGAAGGGCGCCGACAGCAGCGACGACAGGGCGAGCAGGAGGGGGAGGGGGCGCGGGCGCAGCGACATGAGGTCTCCTGGGGCCACAGAGCCTAAACCCGGAGCGCCGCCCCGCCAACTCGAGGGGCCAACTCGAGCGCAAGGCCCCCCGGCGTTTGCCGGGGCCGGACCGACCGGTGACCATGGACACGCGCGAGGGCAGCCATGCCGCAGGGGCTCGAGGTCGAGGTCGAGGGGACGGTCGCCCCGGGGTTCGAGGGGGTGCGCGCCGCCTTCGCCGCCAACTTCGTCGAGCGGGGTGAGGTCGGGGCCGCCTTCTGCGCCCTGATCGACGGCGAGGTCGTGGTCGACGTGTGGGGCGGCCTCGCCGACCGTCGCACGGCGCGGCCTTGGCGCTCCGACACCCTGAGTGTGGTGTGGTCCACCACCAAGGGGGTGGTCGCCGCCTGCTTCCTGCTGCTGGTCGATCGGGGCCAGCTCGACCTCGACCGGCGCGTGGCCCACTACTGGCCGGAGTTCGCGCGGGATGGCAAGGAGGAGGTCACGGTGCGCGACCTCCTCGACCACCGGGCCGGGCTGCCGACGGTGGAGGCGCCCCTCGAGTTCGCCGACTTCGAGGACCCCGAGCGGGTGGCGCGGGCTTGCGAGCGGCAGGCGCCCCTGTGGCGCCCCGGCTCCACGCAGGGGTACGGGCCGATCGCCTGGGGCGTGTTCGCCGGCGCGCTGTTCCGCAAGGTGACGGGCGAGGGGCTGGGCGGGTTCCTGGCGCGCGAGCTGGCTGAGCCCTTGTGCGCCGACGTGCACCTGGGGGTGCGCGACTCGCGCCGGGTGGCCACCCTCTACCCGGCGGGGCTCCGGCGCGTCGGCGCCGTCATGGGCCGCGAGATGTGGGGCGGGACCACCCTGGAGGGGAGGCTGTACCGCCGCCTGCTCCTGCAGCGCCGCTCGTTCACGGCGCGAGCCTTCCGCTCGCAGCCGACCTTCCCGCGCCTCGACCTCGAGCTCATGAACGACCCCGCGCTGCACCGCCTGGAGCTGCCCTGGGCGAACGTGTGCGCCAGCGCCCACGGGCTGGCGCGGCTGTATGCGCCGTTCGCCTGCGGCGGGGCGGTCGGCGGGCGGCGGGTGTGCCGCACCGAGAGCCTGGGCCCGCCGCAGTCGCGCCGCTCCTGGACCGAGTCGGACGCGGTGGTGCTCAAGCCGCTGGGCTTCTCGCAGGGCTTCCTCAAGGACGAGTTGACCCTGTTCTCGCCCAACGCGGAGACCTTCGGGCACCCGGGCATGGGGGGCTCGTTCGCGTTCGCGGACCCCACCGAGCGCCTGTCGTTCGCCTACGTCATGAACCGCATGGACGTGCGGATCCGACCGGAGCGGAGCCTGGCCTTGAGCCGGGCGCTGTACGCCTGCCTTCAGGCGCGGCGGCGATAGAAGTAGACGTAGGCGCCGGCGAGCGCCGCGGCCGAGACCAGGTGGCCCACCACCAGGGCGATGGTGAAGGGGCTCGAGGCGAGGGCTTCCCACCACTGCACGACCGCGGCGGCCAGCGAGAGGACCACCGCCGGCCCGACGAAGATGAGGGCGAAGGCCCACCAGGGGACCTGCGGCTCGTCGTCGCCGTAGGTCCGCTCGGCCGCTTCGGGCTCGTCTCCGGCGCGCTCGGTCTCGACCATGAGCCCGATCTTGCCCGGCCACGCGGCGGAGGCAAGGCTCCGGCTCAGAATGCGACCGCCATGGCGACGACCACGGTCTCCTGGATCTTCCGGGTCTGGGTCCCTCGGTGACCGGGGAAGAAGTCCTCGGTGGAGTGATCGAGGCGGTATTCCACGCGCAGCCAGGCATGATCGACGGGTCGGAAGTCGAGGGCGATGCTGCCCTGGCTGAGGGTCTGCCGGACCCCGGTCTCGCTGCCGCCCCCGTCGCGGAACACCTCGGCCCGGGCCGCCACGGCGACGTGCGGGAATCCTCCCTCCGCCCGCCACACGACCTGGCGCACGATCGCCAGCCCCCCGCCGAACTTGGCCACGCCGCCGCCCACCGCGGCGCCCTCCTCCTGCCCGTACACCCCCTCGACCCACACGGTGGTGAGCTCGCCGAGCTCCAACTGGGCCTGCAGGTCGAGCAGCCAGCGCTGGTGGGACACGTCGTCGTCCTGCTCCGGCCCCACGATTCCGTGGAGCGCCAGGGTCAGGTCCTTCGGCCCCAGCCAGCGCAAGCTCCCGGCGACGGTCTTGGCGTCGTTGTTATCGACGACCCGATCCGGGCGGTTGAGGACGCCGACCACCGCCTCGAGGTCGCCGGGGAGCGCCGTCTCCAGGAAGGCGCCGGTGAGGGTATTCGGCGTGAGCACCTTGATGAACGAGTCCGTCACCAGCAGGCCCTGCGCCGGATCGAGAGGCTCGATGCCGAACCAGCTGACGACTCGGCCCAGGTGGAGTTGGAGCGGCTCGTGCAAGAAGGGGGTCTGGATCGTGGCGTAGGCCGCGCCCAGGTTGATCGGCTCGTCGCCCAGGAACTCGGGATCCAGGGAGAGCGAGTTCACGACGCCGCGGCCGGCGACGACCTCCAGGCGAAAGCCGGCGTCGAACTCTTGTTCGCCGCCGGTCGGCCGGGCGACGCCGAGCTTGGCCCAGGTGATCGCGAACGTCTGATGATCGGGATAGGTCTGGCGGAGCGGGATCACGTCCGCGTGCCCGGGAGGGTCCGCCAGCTGCACGCTGTAGCTGCCGACCAGCGAGGCGTACAGCTCCACCCCCTCGAAGAAGGTGCGGACGAGCGTCCAGGTGGAGTCGGGTCCGTCGTCGGGCGGCGCCGCCTCGCCAGCGGGCTGCTGCGCCCCACTCTCCAGGCTGCGCAGCCGCTCCTCGAGCGCCTCGACCCGCCGCTCTAGCTCCTCGTCCCCCCGGTCGCCGACGTTGCCTGGGGAGCCCGGCTTCTCCGCGGGCGAGGCAGGCGCCTCCTCCTGGGCCCGGACCGGCCTCGGCGCGCCCAGGACCAGGAGCGGCAGCGCGAGGCTGAGGGCCGTCCCGAGGGCGGTGCCGTTCACACCGCCGTCGGCTTCTGCCCCCGCAGGACCGAGTTCCCCTCGTGCAGCCGGGTGCGATCGACCGCCGGCTCGTCCTGGAAGTCCTCGAACCCGAGCCGGCCCGACTGAGCGAAGAACTCGATCGGGTTGCGCCACACCACCTTGTCGATCTCCTCCTCGTCCATGCCGGCGCGCCGCATGGCGAGCACCGTCTTGGGGACCAGCAGCGGGTCGGACACGCCCCAGTCGGCGGCGCTGTTGATCAGCATACGGTCGGTCCCCCACCGGCGGAAGATCTCGACCATGCGCTCGGGGGTCATCTTGGTGTTGGGGTAGATCGAGAAGCCGGCCCAGCAGGCGGTCTCCTTGACCAGGGGGATCGTCTCCTCGTTGTTGTGGTCGACCAGCACGTGGTCCTCGGGGATCCCGCTGGCGCGCACCACGTCCAGCGACCGGACGGTGCCCTTCTTCTTGTCCCGGTGCGGGGTGTGGATCAGGATCGGCAGGGCGTGCTCCTTGGCGATCTCGACCTGGTCGACGAACACCCGCTCCTCGACGGCGGTCATGTCGTCGAAGCCGATCTCCCCCACCCCGACGACCCCGTCCTTCTTCACGTACTCGCGCACCAGCTCCACAACCTCGGCGTTGAGGCGCTCGTCGTTCGCCTCCTTGGGGTTGAGCGCCATGGTGCACACGTGGCGGATCCCGAACTGGCTGGCGCGGAAGCGCTCCCAGCCCAGCAGCGTGTCGAAGTAGTCCTTGAAGCTGCCGGCGCTGGTGCGCGGCTGGCCCAGCCAGAAGGCCGGCTCTAGGACGCCCTTCACCCCCGCCAGCGCCATGCGCTCGTAGTCGTCGGTGGTGCGGCTGAACATGTGAATGTGCGGCTCGAAGATCCGCATGCTGTCTCCTCTAGCTGTTAGCGGCTGACGGCGAACCGCTGCCCATCTGCTTCTTGATCGCCGTCCGGGCGGCCGCCAGGGCCTCGGTGACGTCGGGGTCCTGCTCGCGCTCCAGGCGCTCGGTCACGAACGTCAACGCGCGCGGGTCGCGGGCGCGGGTGAGCGCCCGCGCCGCCGCCAGGCGCTCGTGCGGGTCGGGGTGCTCGAGGTTTCCGATGAGCCGCGCCACCAGGCCCGGCCGCGGGTGGTGGGCCGCCACCGACCAGATCGTGCGCGGCACGGTGCGCCCGGCGGCCAGGCGCTCGTCGATGTACTCGCACAGGCTCTGCGCCAGCTCCTCGTCGGCGCGCTCCTCGAGGCGCAAGAACCCCTCCACCGGCACGTCGCAGAAGAAGGCCTTGAGCACCGCCTTGCGGAAGTCGTGGGCGTCGAGGTTGTAGGCGCTGAAGGGGTTGCCGCACCAGGCGGCGCTCAGGAGCTGGGTCAGGTAGGTGCGTCCGGCATCGAGCACCAGCCGGAGCCCCTCCTGGGCCTCGCCTCGGCGGACGAAGTTGAGCGCGCGCAGCGCCGCCACGCGGGTCTCGGTGTCGCCGAGGTCGTAGGCCCGGAACAGGGTCTCGTAGGGCCGCGCCGCCGCGTCGGCGGCCTGCGCCAGCAGCAGGACCTGCGCCGCCTCACCCAGGCGCCACTCCCCGACCGGGACGGCTCCCCACACGCCCGGCGCGGTGGCGGCCGCCCGCTCGGCGAAGGCGGCCACGAGGGGCCGGCGGCCCAGGCGGCGGAGCGCCTCGGGCAGCAGGACGCGCACGGCTTCGGGGTCCGCGGCCTCGCGATGCTCGCGCCACCAGGCGGCCGCCGGAGAGCCCTCGTCCAGGCGCTCCTCGAGCTGGCGGCGCAAGGCGTCGCGGCTCTCCTCGGGGGTCGCGTCGGGGCTGCTGTCGGCCATGGTCGCTCCTGTGAAGGCGCCAAAGCGCGCCCCTCCCGTCTCGCGACACCCCCTCCCCCGAGGGTCCACCCCCGGGCCGGGGCGCGAGTTCCGCTCAGCCCGCGAGCTGCTCCACGATCGCCGCCGCCAGCGCCTCTCCGTCCTTCAGCGGACGCGGCTGCCAGCCGATCCCCAGCCCGCTCCCGTCGTCGTGCTTGGGGATCACGTGGAAGTGCACGTGGAACACGGCCTGGTGGGCCGAGGCGCCGTTGTTCTGCAGGATGTTGAACGCCTCGGCCCCGGTGGCCGCCAGGACGGCCCGGCTGATCCGCGGCAGGGCCCGCCCGATCGCGGCCGCGGCCTCCTCGGACAGCTGGTCCAGGGTGGCGGCCGGCTCCTTGGGGATCACCAGGGTGTGACCCCGGCTGAGGGGGTTGACGTCCAGGAAGGCGAGCACCTGCTCGTCCTCGTACACCCGGTGGCAGGGGATCTGGCCGGCGATGATCCTCGAGAAAATCGTCTCGCTCATGGGCGGGACCCTAGCACGCCCTCACCAGGCAGGGTAGCCAGGCCACAGGGTCCCCAGCAGCAGCAGCGCGCCGGGCCCGCCCGGGTCGGGCCGACGCAGGCGGTCCAAGAGCCCGCGCCCGCGGGCGTGCACTCGTCGCCCCTCGCGGGCCCGCTCGAGGTCCCGCGCCAGCGCGGCGGCATCGCGGTATCGCCGGGACGGCTGCGGGGCCAGGGCCTGCAGGCAGATCGCCTCCAGGTCGGCCGGGACCTGTGGCCGCCCCGCGCCGGGAGGGGTGGGGCGAGCGGCGAGGATCTGGTCGTACAGCTCGGTCAGGGTGGGGCCGCGGAAGGGACGCTCCCCGGTCAGCGCCTCGTACAGCACCACCCCCAGCGCCCACACGTCGGCGGGCGGGCCGATCCGCTCGCGCTGCCCCCGCACCTGCTCGGGCGCCATGTAGGCCGGTGTGCCGATCTGCGCGCCGGTGCGCGTCATGCGGCCCAGGCTCTGCGAGCCCGCCAGGCCGAAGTCTGCCACGCGCAGGCGCCCCTGAGCGTCGACCAGCAGGTTGTCGGGCTTCACGTCCCGGTGGACGACGCCCCGGGCGTGGGCGTGGCCCAGGGCCTCCGCGGCGTCTCGCACCAGCGTCACCCGCGCCGGCAGGTCCCGCTCGGCGAAGGCCTCCTTGAGGCTGCGCGCCCCCTCCACCAGCTCGTAGGCGAGGAACAGGGTGCCCTCCGCTTCGCCCGCCGCGTAGACCTTCAAGATGTTCGGGTGATCGAGGGAGGCGGTGATCCGCCCTTCCCGCAAGAACCGCTCGCGCTGGCGCGTCCCCACCTCGCCCAGGGTCACCTTGAGCGCCACCTGGTGGCCGGCGGTCGCGTCGTGGGCGCGGAAGACGACGCCCATGCCGCCTCGCCCCAGCTCGGCCTCGATCCGGTAGGCCCCGAACGTCCTGCCCGGGGCGAGCCCGCGCGGCAGGCGCGCGCCCGGGGAGAGGCCGAAGCCGCCCGCGTCGGCCAAGCCGGGAGGCGGGGCGGGCGCGGGCGACGCGGGCGACGGAGGGGCTGCGGGGGGCGGCAGCGCGGGGGCCGCGGGCTCGGCGAGGACGCCGCTGACGTACCCCGGCGCCAGGCGCTCGGTCGAGGTGTCGTCCGGATCGGCCACGGCCGGCGCGTCAGCCAGCAGCCGCGCGACCTCGCCTGGCGCCAGCCGCGCCGTCTCGGCCTCGGGCTCGGGCGTGTCGCCCGCTGGTGCCAGCAGGCCGGCGAGGGTAGCCGCGGGGAGGAGGCCGCGGGCGATCAGGGCGTCGGTGAGCGACTCGCCGGGGCGGCGCTCGCGATACGCCCGCGCCAGGACCTCGCGGGGCAGCAGCCCGCGCGCGAGGATCTCCCGCCCCAGCGCGACGTCGTCCATGAGAGCCCCCGCACGTGGGCTCAGGATAGTGCACGCCCGGGACGCCGACGAGGCGTCCCGGGCGCGCGCGGCCCACCAGGGGGGGAAAGAGCGGGCCGCAGGGGAAAGAGAGGAAAGGGTAGAGCGGTTAGGCAGCCTCCTGCGCGGAGGCGGGAGGGACCTCGGGCTGGGGCAGCGGCACCGCCGGCGCCGCGCCCGCGATCAGGGAGACCACCGTGGCGCCCCGCCGGTTGGTCGTGGTCGACACCCAGCCGCGGCGCTCGAGGGCCTTGACGAAGTCTTCCAGGATGGCGCACTCGATGTTGAGCTCGCGCGCCAGGCCCGGCACGGTGCGATCGCCGTGCACCTGCAGGTAGACCAGGATGTCGCGGACGGTGGGTCCGTCCACGTCGACGCCGCGGGCGCCGAGCTCGGCGACCTGCCCGACCTCGTCCTCGCGGGCGGCGATCTCGACCATGACGTGCTGCACGTAGGCGTGCTGCTCCACGTGCCTGGGGCAGAAAGGCTTGCCCGCTCGGGTGGCGCGCCGGCACCCGTCCAGTTCACAGTGACGGGGCGCGTGTCGGCCGTCGCTGCCCCAGCGGATCACGCTCTTCAAGTTCATCATCACCTCTGCCGGGTCCTTCCCGGGCCGTTCGACATGTAGACGAACGAGGTTCGTGATGGGTTCGCAAAAAGTTCGGCGGAAGCTCGGTGGGACACCGCCGTCCTCCCTGACGGAGGGGCCTCGCTAGCGCAAGTGTCTGTCGCCGCGTGGGTTGCGATTGGCGGGCGCCCGCTGGTCACGGGTGGCCAGGCGATGGCTGCCGAGCCGCGGGGCTCCCGCGGCGTGGCGGCGCATATGCGAGACTCGTCCGCCGTGCAGCGAGAGGTCGCATGAGCGAACAGCGGGAGGGGCGGCGTGCCCGCCGGGCGCGCCGGGCGAGGGCCGCTTCGGCTTCGGAGAGCGAGGCCGAGTCGGCCTCCGAGGCCCCTGCCTCGACCTCCGAGCCCGACGACGAGGCCTCAGCCGTCACCTCCGACAGCGAGGGCGACCCGACCGACCGGCCGACCTCGCTGCAGGACCTGGTGCGCGCCCTGCGGAGCGACGACATCCGGCGTCGGCGTCAGGCGGTGAAGGGCCTGGGCGAGCTGGGGCCCAAGGCGCGCAAGGCGGCGCCGCACCTCGCCCGCGCCCTGGAGGAGGACGACGACGAGCAGGTGCGGTATCGCGCGGCGCGGGCCCTGGGGAAGCTCGGCGCCGAGGCGGCGGAGGCGTTGCCGGCGCTGATCGCCGCCCTGGCCGAGGGGCGCAAGGACCGCAGCCGCGACAGCAAGTCGGTCGCCGGCGCGGCCGCCTCGGCGATCAAGCGCATGGGCCCCGCCGCCGCCGCGCCGCTGGTCGAGGCCCTGTCGCAGCGCCCCCTGCGCCGCCGCGCGGCGCGCCTGCTGCGGTCGGTCTCCCTCGAGCCCGGGGCCACCCTCGACGAAGCGTGGGAGGCCTTGCTG
>JAWLGW010000020.1:0-19385 GCA_041690735.1 Planctomycetota bacterium | reverse complement strand
GAACCCTCCTCCGCCGTCCCCCGCCCCCGACCCCGCCGACGCCGGTCCGCCCTGGCTGGCGCGGGCACTGGTCGTGCCGCCCGAGTACGCCCAGCCGGCCGCCGCCGAGCGGGCGGCCCAGGCGGCGCGGCGCGCCGCCAAGGGCTGGGACGCCATGAAGACCGGCATCGATCCGGCCGCGGCCCGAGAGGCGCTGGAGGACTTCGCGGCCGCCCTGCGCGCCGACCCGGCGCAGGTGCGGGCGTACCTGGGGATCGGGCGCGCGATCCAGATCATCGCCAGCCGGGCCGCCCCCGAGGAGGCGCTGGTCCTGTACTCCCGCGCGATCACCTGGCTGGCCCAGGCGGTGGCCCGGGTGGGCGCCCTGCAGGGCGCGGGCGAGGTCCACGACCTCGACATGCGCCTGCGGGCCGAGCGGCGCAAGGTGAAGGAGCGGCCGCGAGCCGTGGGCGAGGCCGTCCCGGTGCAGCTGGAGCGGGACGCCGAAGGGCGGGTGGTGCGGACCGGACGGACGATCCGCTTCCGCCCCGATACGCAAGAGCTGCGCGCCCTCCTGCCGGGCGAGCTGGGCCTAGAGGAGCGCAGCGGCGGTCCGCCGCTCCCCTGGTGGGTGCCCCTGATCGGCCTGTTCCTGCTCGCGGCCGGCGCCCAGGCGGTGGCGTCGGAGGTCCCGCCGATCTTCTCGGGTCCTCTGGGGGCGGTCGGTGTCCTGGTGCTCCTCCTGCCGGTGCTGGTGGCGCTGGGCCGCCGGACCGCCGGGGTCGCCCCCGGGGTCGTAGCGCTCCTGCTGATCGCGGGAGGGGTGCAGCTGGCGGCGGTGGTCCAGGCCGAGCGGCGCCTCGCCGAGCGGCCGCCCCTCGAGGCAGAGCTCGCCCCCCTCGACCCCTGGCTGCGCAGCGCCCTCTCCCTGGAGGTCCCCGCGCCCGCGACGCCTCTGCCGCCCCTGCGCCAGGCGGCGGCGGTGCAGGAGAGCGACGACGCGCGCCGCCCGCTCCGACTCGACCCGCTCCACGCCCGGCTGCCCGCCGCGGCCCGGGTCGAGGGCGCGGCGCGCCAGGTCCTGGTCGTCCGCCGCTACCAGGCCGCCCGCGACGCCCTGCTCGCGATCTGGCTGGTCGACGCCCGGGACCGCCGGGTGCTCGGCGGCCTCACCTTCACCGGTGAGGACCCCGCAGACCTCGAGCGCCGCGCCCTGGAGGCGCTGACCGCGCCGCGGTAGCGCTCACCTCCGGGCCGCTCTACAGTCTGGGGCATGAGACGCCTCACGGGATGGTTCCGCCGCCGGGGAGAGCGCCGGCGGACGCTGGAGCTGCCCGCCCGCGGCCGGGCGGTGATCGTGAGCGACCTGCACGGTCACTTCGGCGATTACCTGGCGGTGCTGGCCGCCTCGCGCGTGCTGGAGCGGCTCGCCGCCGGCGAGGACCTCTACCTGCTCCTGACGGGCGACGTCCCCGACGTCCTGCGGCACCGGGCGGTCGACCCGGCCGTCCCTCCCGACGGCGACCTGCAGATCCTCGACCACCTGCTGGCCGCCCGGGCGGAGCTGGGCGAGCGCGGGCGCCGGATCGTGTACGTGGAGGGGAACCACGACTTCCACGTGGCCCGGATCTGCTGCGAGGTGGCCCGGTTCCTCGCCGCGCAGGGCGAGGCTGGCGGAGAGCCCGACGAGGACGCCCCCCCTCCCGTCGACCCGGGGGCGTACGCCGACTACTGCGCCTACTACCGCGACGCCTACGGCGAGACGGTGTTCGCCGCTAACCTCGCCCCCTACGACATGGTGCCGCGGGCCCGGGCCGAGCACCTGCGCTTCCTCAAGGAGGGCCCGATCCTGGCGGTGCTGGGGGCGTCGGGGGTCCTGGTGGCGCACGCGGGGCCGCCGCGGATCGCGACCTGGCCCAGGGGCGAAGGCAAGCTCAAGTCGGCGATCGCCGGCGCGTCCCGTGAAGCGCTCCGGGACGTGACGCCCCGCGAGTACTACGAGTCGCCCTACCACCAGCTCCTCAACAACCGCTTCCGCAACGGCGACTACGACCAGGAGGACCTGGCCCGCTTCCTCGAGGAGTACGGCGCGCAGGTGCTGGTGACCGGGCACACGCCCCTGCCCTACCTCCTCGACTTCGAGCGCCGCGCGCCCCTCGAGGGCTGCGCCTTCCGCCATGGCGTGGGCCTGATCGCCGATCGTCAGGTGGTGCTGGCGAGCTCATTCGGGGCCTTCACCCCCGCCTGGAAGCGCTACCTCGAGGTCGACCTGGCGCGACCGACCACGGACCTGCACACCCTGCTGGCGGAGGCCGCCCGCCCGGTGTACGACGCGCAGGCCTGCGCCGACCAGGACGCGCGCCCCCTGCCGGGCGCCGAGCTGGTCACGCTGGAAGGCTAGTGTCCTGACACTGAGTTCCACCCTCTAAAGCATTGATTCGAAAGAATCCAACCGCAGAGATCGCGGAGGACGCAGAGAGTCGCGGAGGAAGACCTCAGCGAATCTCTGCGTTCTCTGCGGTTGATTTCGGCTCGCGCGCTCGCAGAGGCGGCTCCGAAGGCTCGCGCTGGAGCTCCTCATAGCTCCGCACCGCCCCCCGCTGCTCCTCCGCGAAGGCCGCGGCGCGGGGCGCGTCGCGAAAGGCGACCAGGCCGCTCCCCATGGGCGTCACCAGGTCGGGGGCTCGCACGAAGGTGGCCTGCTCCGCGCGGAGCCACTGGCCGTCGCGATAGTCGTGCACCCACGCCGCCGCCACGGCCTCGGGGCGCTTGCGCTGCTCCGCGAGCAGGTCGCCGAGGTCGTCGAACCGGCGCACCTCCCCCCCTTCGGTCTCGTAGGCCGCGGCGAAGCGCGCCTCGCCCACCAGCATCAAGCACTCGTCGCAGGTGTCGAGGCCGAGCTGCAGGTCGGGCGGTCGCTCGCCCGGGCGGGCCGGCGCCTCGCCGCCCCGGCCCAGGACCACCGCCCCGACCGCCGCCAGCGCGACCGCCGCCAGGGCGGCTCCCCGCCTGCCGCTCACAGGGCTCCCCGCTGCTTGAACAGGCCGTAGCCGCCCGCCAGCGGCACCAGCACCCAGCCGGCGAGGATCGCCAGCAGGAGCGGCTGGAGGCTCCCGCCGTAGGTGCGGGTGGCGTACAACCCGGCGGGCCCCAGGACCTCGAGGCTGCCCCGGCTGGACAGGATCGCCTCGACCTTGAACACAGACAGCGGGTTCAGCAGCGACAGCGCCAGCAGCGCGTCGACGTCGAGGCGCAGCACCACCGCGGTCCCCATGAGGCCGAGGTCGCCCAGGAACACCAGCCCCAGCCACAGGAACACCGCCAGCCCCACGGCCGAGGAGGTCCGCCGCGCCCCGGTGGAGACGAGCAGCCCCAGCGCCAGGCTGATCAGACCCAGCAGGAACGTCAGCGCGGCCAGGGACAGGTAGGAGAGCACGTCCGTCGCGCCGGTGCGCAGCGCGATCAGCGCCCCGCTGGCGCCGAAGCCGAGCAGGAGCGAGGCCAGCAGCGCCGCCGCCAGCCCCGAGAACTTGCCCAGGAACAGCTCCAGCGGCGTGACCGGCTGGGAGAGCAGGTACAGCAGCGAGCCGCGCTCCCGCTCTGCCGCCAGGGCCAGCGAGCCGAGGGTCAGCCCCATGAGCGGGACGATCAGCATGACCAGGTTCACCAGGCTGGCCGTGGTGCGTCCGAAGCCGGCCAGCGCCACGTCGCCGCCGCCCGAGGCGCCCAGGCCCGAGAAGGCCAGCGCCAGCGCCGCCAGGGCGGCGGTGTACAGGAGGAACCACCGGTTCCGCAGGGCGTCCCGGAGCTCCTTGCGGGCCAGGGTCAGGACCGTGTCGAGGTCGATCACGAGGTGCTCCTCGCTTCCTTCCCGGCCGTCCGCCGGCTCAGCTCGAAGTCGTGCAGGCGGATCCCCGCCTGCGCCAGCAGCGCGATCGGTCGCGCCTTGTCGTCGGGGTCGACGTCGATCGACAGGCCGAGGCCGGCGCGGATCGCCGTGAAGCCCTCCGCCTCCAGCAGGGTGGCGGCAGGCTCGACCTGCGCCTCGGCGACCGCGACGTGCAGCGTGGAGCGCAGCCCGAGGTGCTGCGCCAGGTGCGCCGCGGCGAGGTCGCTCACCAGCTGCCCGCGCTCCAGGACCAGGGCCCGGTCCCCCAAGGTGGCGACCTCCTCCAGGCGGTGCGACGAGAACACCAGCGCCTTGCCCTGCGCCTTGAGGTCGTCCAGCAGGGCCAGCAGGGCGCTGCGGGCCGCCGCGTCGAGGTTGGCGGTCGGCTCGTCGAGCACCAGCAGGGGCGGGTCTCCCAGCAGCGCCACCGCCAGGGCCAGCCGCTGCTTGAGGCCGCCCGACAGCTCCCGCACGGCCTTGGCGGCGTGCTCGGTCAAGCCCAGCCGCGCCAGCAGGTCGGGGATCGGCGCCAGCGAGGACTTCTTGAGCCGGGCGTAGAACCGCAGCGTCTCGGTCACCGACAGGTCGTCGTGGAAGCCGAGCTCCTGCGGCACGAAGCCCACCCGGCGGCGCGCCTGCTTGCCCTCCTGCGATACGTCGAGCCCGTCGATCGTGACGCTCCCCTCGTGGGGGAGCAGCCCCAGCAGGCAGCGGATCGCGGTGGTCTTCCCGGCGCCGTTCGCGCCCCACAGCGCCACCGCCTCGCCCGGCGCGACGTGCAGGCTCAGGCCGTCGACCGCCACCAGGGCGCCGAAGCGCTTGGTGAGCCCCTCCACCCGCACCAGCGGCGCGTCCGCCGGCCGGTCCGCTGGCCCGGCGGGAGCGACCGCCTGCTGCGGAGCGCTCCGTCCCAGCGGGGGGAGGAGCGGGTAGGCCATGAGCACCACCGCCAGCGCCGCCAGCGCGAAAGAGAGCAGCAGCAGCCGCCCCGGCGCCCCGGCCGAGGCCAGGGACAGGGACAGCCCCACCGGGAGGGCGGCCGCCATGAGCGGCGCGGGGTCGGTCAGCTTGGGCTGCGGACGCACCAGCGGGAAGGCGCGCGCCGCCAGGTCCACCGCGTCGGCGGCGGGGCTGTACACGAACAGGCGCAGCTTGGGGTCCCGGTCCACCAGGCTCTCGAACAGGCGCTCGGCCCGGTAGGGCAGGTCGCCCCGGCCGTCCCGGTCCGCGTCGTAGCCGGCGTAGTCGCTCCAGTAGTTCCCCTCCCAGGTGTTCCCCTCCAGGCGGCCCCCGCCGGTGAGGCCCACCTGCTCCTGGTTGTCCACGAAGGCGTTCCCCAGGTACTCGTTGCGCCGGACCAGCGGCAGGAGGCGCACGCCGGCGTCGTTGGCGGCGAACACGTTGCCCTCGATCCGCAGGGTGCCGTCGATCTCGCGGGGCGAGTTGTCGACGTAGGCGCCGATGCGGTTGTCGACGAACAGGTTCTCGGCGACCAGCGCGTCATCCATGTCCTTGAGGCCGACCCCGTACCCGCTCGGCCCGCGGTTGCCGGCGATCACGTTGCGGCGCAGCCGCAGCCGGCGGCTGTACATCAGGAAGGCGCCCACCGAGTTGTCGGTGAGGCGGTTGCCGTGGATGTCCGCGTCGTCGCAGTACATGAAGTGCAGCCCGTACCGCCCCCGGGTGACGTGGTTGTTCGCCACCGTGAGGTCGGCCGAGTACCACAGCACCACGTCGCGGGCGCGCTGCACGGTGTTCCCCTCCACCCGGATCCCGTCGCTGAACCACACCCGGATCGCGTCGCCGCGGCGGGGGACGGCGAGGTCCTTGCTCTCGATCCAGTTGGCCCGGATCGCGCTGCCCGCCGCCTTGCGGGCGTAGATCCCGAACAGGGTGTCCTCCAGGCGGTTGCCCTCCACCACCACGCTCGGCGCCTCCACGGCGATCCCCGAGTTCTCCTGATCGAGGGAGTCGCCGCTGCCGCGGATCAAGAACCCGCGCAGGGCGGCCCCGGCGGCGGTGATCCGCACCACCGTCCCCAGGCCGTGCCCCTCGATCACGGGCATCCCGCGCCCGATCAGGGACAGGCGCTTGTCGATCACCAGGGGGCCCGCGTGCCTGCCCTCCACCAGCAAGGTGTCTCCGTCGCGGGCGCGGTCCAGCGCCTCACGCAGGGAGGTGTAGGGCCCGCGCGGCGAGACGCTCAGGGTCCGCCCCTCCTCGGCCCGGGCGCTCGCCGCGGCGAGCAGGCCGGCGGTCACGGCCGCGGCCAGCGAGGCCGCCCTCACCGCTCACCCCCGGCGACGGCCAGCTCCTGCGCGTCGAGGCGATCGACCAGCGGCTTGTACGCGCGCCGGTGGAAGTAGAGCGCCACCACGATCAGGGCCGAGGCCAGGAAGGCCGAATACAGGCCGATGTCCGGCAGCGCCACGGTGCGGAACTGACCCACCAGCCCCTCCCCCAGCACGGGGGGAACGAACGGCTTGATCGAGCTGGAGAGCGGCGCCCGAGGGTCGAGGTTGGTGCCGAAGTTCCGCAGCCAGTAGGCGAGGTCGGCCAGGAACACGAACGGAAAGGAGAAGGCGGGGAAGGCCAGCAGCGCCGCCCACTTGGTGTGGACCAGGGCGGCGCTCGCCAGGAGGAGCGCCAGCCCCACGATCGCGTAGCCGCCGACCTCCCGCTCCAGCTCGGCCGCCTCGTCGAGCGGGCGCATGCCGATGTAGTGGTTGAGCCGGTCGATCTCCTCGACGTCCCCGGTGAGGTGGTCGAGGTAGGCCCGGACCTGCAGGCCGCCGGGGTACTGAGGGGCGTACAGGGTCATGCGCCAGACGGGCTGGAACAGGGCCAGCAGGAGGGCGCAAGAGGCTGCCAGCAGCAGGACGGTCGGGAGCGCGAAGTCGAGCCGCCGGCGGCGGCGCTCTTCGGCAGGGACGCGAGGGCCCAGGAAGGTGTGGATCATGGCGGCGCTCTCTCTCGTGGGAGCGGCGGGGCGGGGGCGGCCCCCCCGCGCCGGAGGCCCTCACTCCTTGGGCTTGACCAGCAGGTAGCCGACCATCTCCAGGTGGAGGGCCGAGCAGAACTCGCTGCAGTAGAAGGGGAACACCCCCGGGACGTCGGCCACGAACTCGACGGTGACCGACTCGCCCGGCTCGAGGCTGCAGTTGACCGCGTAGCCGCCGATGGCGAACCCGTGGGTGGCGTCCTTGGCCCGCTCGATGTTCGTCAGGTGCCACACCACCCGGTCGCCCTGCTCCACCTCGACGTGCTCGGGGGTGAAGTGGCTGCGGACGGCGGTCTGATAGATGTGGACCTCGCCGTCCTTGCGCTCGATCCGCTCCTTGCCAGGCAGGACCGCGTTGGGGTCCTTGGACTGCGTGCCCGGGTTCCAGCCGACCTCGGGGTAGACCTCCCAGGCCTTGAGCTTGTCGGCCTTGATGATCTGGGCGTAGTGCGGCTCGCCCACGCCGATCGGCATGTCGTACAGGAGCTGCACCTGCTCGCCGGTCTGGGAGATGTCGAGCAGCTGGAAGTTCTGGGGGAGGAGCGGCCCCACGTTGAGGAACCGGTCGACCGCCCACTTGTTGAGCGACACCAGGTACTTGCCGTCCGGGGAGGCGGTGTCGCCCTCGGCCGCCGCGATGTGCCCGACGTTGTAGTGGACCGGCGTCTTGGAGACCAGCGTCCAGGCGGGCTCGGGGTGCTTCGACTGGTAGGGGCCGCCCAGGGTCCAGCGGGCCACCGCCGTGTCGAGGAACAGGCTGGTGTAGGCGTAGCCCTTGTCGTCGAACTGGGTGTGGAGCGGCCCCAGGCCCACCTCGATCTGGGTCTCGACGACCGCGTCGAAGTCGAGGATCGGCACCCCGTAGTCGTCGGTGGTGCTGGTGCCCTTGGCGATCGCCTGCTTGATCTTCTCGAAGCTGTAGACCGTGACGTGCGGGTCGAGCTTGCCCGAGATCACGATGTACTCGCCGCCCGGCGAGACGTCGACGCCGTGCGGGCTCTTGGGCTCGGGGATGAAGTACAGCAGCCCCTCCTCCACGGCGGTCTGGAGGGTGATCACGGGGAAGCCGTTCACGTCGGTGGTCTTGCCGGCGGCGGCGACCGCCGCGATCTTGTCGATGTTCATGACGTGGAGGTAGTCCATGTCACGCTGCGAGGCGCCGGCCTCGAAGGGCGGATTCCCCTTCTCGACCCCGCCGGTGCTCATCTCGGTGTTGAACGAGTTCTGGAACAGCCACCCCTCGCTCACTCCCTTGCCCGCATCGGTGAGGTCCTGCCAGTAGGGCGGCAGCTCGAGGGCGAAGGAGCGGGACGGGTCGACCCGGCCCTTCTCCCGGTCGAACTTCCAGAAGGTGACCATGCCGCGGTACGACTCGGCGTAGTCGTCGAGGGACGCGTAGCCGTAGCCGGTGGGGGTGGCGTACTGACCGCCCTCGATCACCCACTCCGTGTTGGGGGTGACCATGGTGCCGCCGTGGTCGTTGATGGCGATCGGGTTCTTGAGGATCTGCTTGGTCTCGAAGTCGCGCAGGTCGATCACGGCGATGCGCGCGTTCGCCTTGTCGTTGATGAACAGGAACTGCCCGTCGTACTCGCCCTTGGTCTCGCTGAGGGCGGGGTGGTGGGTGTCCCCCCACAACACGTCGCGCCCGTTGATCTTGCCGCCCTCGAGCACCTCCATGGTCTCCTTGGCGCCGAAGCCGTAGCCCTGCCAGGGCTCGGGGGTGAACACGGCGATCGTTTTGAGGAGCCGCATGGAGGGGATCCCGATGACGAACACCTGCCCCGCGTGACCGCCCGAGGAGAACATCACGTACTCGTCGTGTCGGCCGGTGGGCGTGAAGGTCTTGAGCGCGGCGGTCACGTCGTCGGGCGTGAGCGCGCGCTCGGCGATGATCGCGTCGGCGGCGGCGCCGAGGCCGGCGGCCGAGCCGTTCGCGCGGCCCGTGTCGCTGCCGGGGCAGCCGGCGGCGGCGAGGACGATCGCCGTCGCTAGCGCCGCGGTAGCGGTCGTGTGGAGGCTGAGGGTCATGGAGGAGCTCCCGTGCAGGCGTACGCTGGGTGTGAGCCGCGTCGAGGGCGGCCGGAGAGGGTTGAGGGAAGGATCGAGGTCAGGCTTGGAGGCTGCGGAGGTGGGTGATGATCGCCTTGAGCTTGGCGTCATCGAGGGCCGGATTGCCGCCCTTGGGAGGCATGGGGATCTTGGTGGTGTTGGCGGGGTCGTCCGCCGCCCGGCCTTGCTTGATGAACTGGAGCAGCTGATCGTCGCTCTGGGCCTTCATGAACTCGCTCGCGGTCATGTCCTTGCCCAGGTTGGGGAGCCCCTTGGCGTCCATGCCGTGGCAGGCCGCGCAGCTCTGCTCGTACAGCAGCTTGCCGTCGTGCTGCGTGGCGGCGGCCGCGCTCGGGGCCGCTCCAGAGCTCGCCCGCGCACGGTCGGAGGAGGAGGGCGGGCCGGGGCAGCCAGCCAGGAGGCCCAGGGCGAGGAGCAGCGGCGGGACGCGAAGGAGTCGGCAGGTCATCGGGTCTTCTCTCGGAGAATAATGGAGTTTTTTGTCCCCTGTCTGCCGGCGACGAAGCAACCGCGGTGCCACCAGGGTCGACCCGTCCAAAGAAGCGGGCCTCGGAGGTCTCGCTAGTTAGGAGCTCGAGGGTGCGGCGAGCGGTCGCAGGTGGACGGCCCCATCGCAGCGGAGTGACCCGCGCGCTTCAACCACAGCGATCGGGTCACGCTCGCGTGACGCGCTCGAGCGGGCGGGCGGCGGGCAGGAAGCGCGCGCTGGAGGGCGCAGCGCGCTGGTTCGGTCGGCGGGCTACAGCTTGCCGCGCAGCTCGAACCGGGGGCGGACCGCCTTGCTCTTGCTCCGCTCGAGCAGTCCGCGCCGGTCGAGGCCGGAGAGCAGCCGCGACGCCGAGGAGCTGCGCACCTGATCGATCGCGCCGAAACGCGAACGGGCGGCCTCACGCCGCGCCACCCAGCCCACCCGGCGCACCCGCAGCATGACCCGCCGCCGGCGAGCGTCGCTGGGGGCGTTGAGGCCCTGCAAGCTCGCGTCCGCCGGCACGGGCGAGGGCGCCCCGCGGCGACCGCCCGGCGAGAGCGGCGAATCGGAAGGATCGAACAGCGGGTTCGCCGCCGGTGGCGGCTGGCGCGAGAAGCCCGGGTTGGGGACCTGCTGCGGGTCGTCGTGCGAGCTCTTCTTCCAGGGCATGACCGCAGGATAGCGCCCGCTCCCCCCTGCGACAACGGAGCGAGGACCTCGAACCTCCCGTCCCGCCCGCCCTGGGGTAGCTTCAGGGGCATGGCCGACCCCGCCGAGCGGTGGGACGACAACGTCCCTGGGCGGTTCTTCGTGGACCGCGAGTGCATCGACTGCGACCTGTGCCGCACCACCGCGCCGCACAACTTCCAGCGCTCCGAGGACGGCGGCTACAGCTACGTCTCCCGCCAACCAAACAGCGAGCGAGAGCTCGCCGACTGCGCCCTCGCCCAGGCCGACTGTCCGGTGGACGCGATCGGCGACCTCGAGGACCCCGAAGGGTAACGAGCGGGCTCCCCCCCTCCAGGGCTGCTACCATCCCGCCGCCGAGGAGCAGCATGGTCTCCGCTTCGTCCGCCCGGGCCGCCGCCTTCCTCGCCGCCGCGCTGTCGCTGTTCGCAAGGGCGGACGCGGCGCGCGCCGACGAGGTCCGGGTGGCGGTGGCGGCGAACTTCCGCGCCCCCGCCGCGGTCCTGGCGCGCCGCTTCGAGGCCGCCACGGAGCACCGCGTGGTCCTGAGCGTGGGCTCCACCGGCAGCCTGTACGCGCAGGTCCGAAACGGGGCGCCCTTCGACCTGCTCCTGGCCGCCGACAGCCGGCGACCCGCTCGGCTCGAGGCCGAGGGACGGGCGGTGGAGCGGTTCACCTACGCCCGCGGGCGGCTGGCGCTCGTGGGCTCGGCCCTCGGCGACGCGCCCGACGGCGAGGAGGCGCTGCGGGCGGGGCGGTTCGAGCACCTGGCGGTGGCCAACCCCGAGACCGCCCCCTACGGCGCCGCCGCCCGGGAGGCGCTGCGCCGCCTGGGCCTGTGGGAGGCGCTCGAGCCACGGGTGGTCTACGGGGAGAGCGTGGCGCAGGCCTATCAGTTCGTGCGCTCGGGCGGGGCGGAGCTCGGCTTGGTGGCCTGGGCGCAGGCCGTCTCCGAGGGCGCCGAGTCGGCCTGGCTGGTGCCAGCCGAGCTCCACCCGCCGATCCGGCAGGACGCCGTGCTCCTGAGCGAACGCCCCGCCGCCCGCGCCTTCTTCGAGCTGCTCCAAACCGCCGAGGGACGGGCCGTGATCGAGGCCGCCGGCTACGGGCTCGACCCCGCCGCTGAGCAGGCCGCTCCGCCGTCCGGGCCCGCCGGCTCGGTGTGGCCCACCGTCCGCGTCACGCTCCTCCTGGCTGCCACGACCACCGTGGTCCTCCTGATCCTTGGGACGCCCCTCGCCTGGTGGCTCGGCCGCGGGCGCTCCCGCTGGCGGGTGATCGTGGACGCCACCGTCGCCCTGCCGCTGGTGCTGCCTCCCACGGTCCTGGGCTTCTACCTGCTGGTCCTGCTGGGCCCCGAGGGGCCGATCGGCGGCCTGTGGGAGGGGCTGGGCGGCCCACGCCTGGTGTTCTCGTTCCCGGGCCTGGTGGTGGGGTCGGTGGTCTACTCGCTCCCCTTCGTGGTGCAGCCACTCCGCGACAGCTTCGCCGCGATCGACGGCGCGCTGCTCGAGGCCGCGGCCACCCTGCGGGCCTCGTTCCTCGACCGCTTCCTGACGGTGGTCCTCCCCCTGGCCCGCCCCGGCTTCCTCACCGCCGCCACCCTGGGCTTCGCCCACACGATCGGCGAGTTCGGGGTGGTGCTCATGATCGGCGGCAGCCTTCCGGGGCGGACCCGCGTCTTGTCGATCGCGATCTTCGACCACGTCGAGCAGCTCGAGTACGCCCGCGCCCACCTGCTGGCCGGAGGCATGCTCGCCTTCTCCTTCGCCGCGCTGCTGCTGGTGTACGCCGCCAACCGGCGCTTCGAGCGGGTGGCCCTGTGACGGTCGCGGCGCGGATCGCCGCCCGCCGCGGCAGCTTCGACCTCGAGGTGGACCTCGCCCTGCCGGGGGACGGGGTGTCCTGCCTGTTCGGCCCCTCGGGCGCCGGGAAGACGACGGTCCTGCGCTGCCTGGCGGGCCTGAGCGCGTGCGAGGGGCGCGTCGCCTGCGGCGAGGAGGTGTGGCAGGACGACGCGCAGGGGATCCGGGTGCCGGTGCACCGGCGACGGGTGGGCTACGTGTTCCAGGACGCGGCGCTGTTCCCCCACCTGACGGTGGAGGGGAACCTCGCCTACGCCGAGCGGCGGGTCCCTGCGGCCGAGCGCGCCTTCTCCCGCCAAGACGTCGTCGCCTGGCTGGGGCTCGGGGAGCTGCTGCCGCGCCGGCCGGCCACCCTCTCGGGGGGGCAGCGCCAACGGGCGGCGATCGCGCGGGCGCTGCTGACGTCGCCCCGCCTGCTCCTCATGGACGAGCCAGTCGCCTCGCTCGACCTCGCGGCCCGGGCTGAGGTCCTCGATCACCTGCAGCGGGTGCAGCGGCGGCTGTCGCTCCCCGTGGTCTACGTCACGCACGCTCCCGGCGAGGTGGCTCGTCTGGCCGATCACGCGGTGTGGCTGGCGCAGGGGAGGGTACGCGCCGCGGGCGCCGCGCCCGACCTGCTCGGCCGCCTCGACCTCGGGGTGGAGCTGGGGCCCGACGCGGTGAGCGCCGTGTCGGCGACGGTGCGCGAGCACGACCCCGGCTACCCCATGACCGTCCTCGACTGCCCCTGGGGCTCGCTGTGGGTGGCGCGCCTCGACCGCGAGCCCGGCGAGCGGGTGCAGGCGCGGGTGCGCGCCCGCGACGTCAGCCTCGACCTCGACCCGCCCGGGCGCAGCTCGATCTCGAACCTGCTGCGGCTGCGGGTGCTCTCCATGTCGGAGCCCCGGGGCGGCGAGGTGCTGGTGCGCCTGGGCGGGCCGCCTGCCGAGGGAGACGCGGCCCTCCTGGCGCGGATCACCACCCGCTCGCGCGATCAACTGGAGCTGAAGCAGGGCCTCGAGGTCTACGCGCGCGTCAAGGCGGTCAGCCTCTCTTGAGGCGCATCAGCCCCAGGCCAGGGCCACCTTGCCCATATGGGTCTGCGAGGCCAGGTGCTGATAGGCCGCGGGCGCCTCGTCCCAGGCGAAGGTCCGGTCGATCAGCGGGCGCACCTCGTGGAGGGCCAAGAACCGGTTCATGCGCAGGAACATGGCCCGCGAGCCCACGAACACCCCCTGCACGCGCACGCCCTTCATGACGGACGGGAGCATGTCGACCTCGCCGGTGCCGGCGAGGACCCCGATCAGCGCGATGTGCCCGCCCAGCCGCACGGCCTTGAGGGAGCGGGGCAGGGTCCCCGCGCCGCCCACCTCGACCACGTGGTCGACGCCGCGCCCGTCCGTGAGGTCGAGCACCGCCTTCTCCCACTCGGGGGTGCTCGTGTAATTGATCCCGTGGGCGGCGCCCATCTGCTTCAGGCGAGCCAGCTTCTCGTCCTTGCTGGAGGTGGCGATCACCTGCGCGCCGGCCCGCGCCGCGATCTGGAGGGCGAAGGTGGACACGCCCCCCGACCCCAGCACCAGCACGCTCTCGCCGGGCTGGAGGCGACCGCCCTCGACCAGCGCGTTCCAGGCGGTGAGCGCCGCGCAGGGGAGCGTGGCCGCCTCGGCGTCCGACAGGTAGCCGGGGGCCGGCACCACCCCTTCGGCCCGCAGGACGACCCGCTCGGCCAGCACCCCGTCGGCCTCCCCGCCCAGCGCCGACTTCCCGCCGCGCTTATCGATCTGCCCGTCGGCCCACCGCTGAAAGAAGCAGCTGATCACCCGGTCCCCGACCGCCACGTCCTCGACCCCCGGCCCCATCGCCTCGACGGTCCCCACCCCGTCCGACAGCGGGATCCGGGGCAGCGGCAGCCGCGGGTTGTAGTGCCCCCGCAGCATCATGAGGTCGCGGTAGTTGAGCGACGCGGCGGAGGTCTTGACCAGGACCTCGCCAGGGCCGGGCATGGGATCCGGCCGCTCCGCCGCCCTCAACCCGGTGTCACCGAACTCGCGAATCTCGTAGCACCGCATGGCCCGCCTCCGTGAGGCGCCCACTATGCGAGCCCCCAGCAAGGCCGCCAACCCGTGACCGCGCCCGGACGAGGGAGGCGCTCGACTCCCTGCGCAGATGCCGACGAGCGGTACTCTGCAAGTGCGCGGATGTCGAACAGGAGGCTCACACCTCTCCTGCGCAGATGCCGACGAGCGGTACTCTGCAAGTGCGCGGATGTCGAACAGGAGGCTCACACCTCTCCTGCGCAGATGTCGAGGAGGAGCGGTCCCCCTCATTACTGTAATCTCGTGATCTTCGGCCCTCTCGCGACAGCGGGCAGTCTCGACCGACCAGCCCCAGGCCGAAGATCCCGAGATTACAGGTTGAAGTCGAAGTCGGTGGCGCGCGAGCCCTTCACGATGCCCCGCAGCTCCATCTTGAGCTCGTCGGGGTTGTCGGCCAGCTTCATGGCGTCCTCGAGGGAGAGCAGGTCCTCCTCGTACAGGCGCCGGATCGACTGGTTGAAGGTCATGCAGCCGAAGTACTCCGACTCGTTCATGCACTTGTAGAGGTCGTTGGTGCGCCCCTCGCGCAGCATGTCCTTGATGCTGGGCGACTTCATCATGAGCTCCACGGCGGGGACGCGGCCGTTGCCGCCCTTCTTGACGCCGAGGCGCTGGGCCACCACGCCCTCGAGCACCATGGACAGCTGCATGCGGATCAGCTCGTGCTGGTGGGGCGGGAAGTAGTTGATGATGCGCTCCACCGTCTGCTGGGCGTTCACCGTGTGAAGGGTCGACATGACCAGGTGACCCGTCTCCGCCGCGTGGATGGCGGCGTTCATGGTCTCGAGGTCGCGCATCTCGCCGATCATGAGCACGTCGGGCGACTGACGCAGGGCGGCCCGGATCGCGCTGGGGAAGTTGGCCGTGTCGGCGCCGATCTCGCGCTGGGTGACGATCGAGCGCTTGTCCTTGAACACGTACTCGATCGGGTCCTCGATCGTGATGATGTGCTTGTTGTGGTGGTGGTTGACGTAGTTGACGATCGCCGCCAGGGTCGAGCTCTTGCCCGAGCCGGTGACGCCGGTCACCAGCACCAGCCCGCGCGACAGGTTGGCCAGCTTCTCCATCTGCTCCCGGGGCAGGTGGAGGTCCTCGAAGGTCATGACGGCCCGGGTGACCGTCCGCAGCACGAAGAACAGGTTGCCGCGCTGCGAGGAGATGCTGACGCGGAAGCGCCCCACCTTGGGGACGTCGTAGGCGATGTCGATCTCCTTGCGGAGCCGGCCGGCGCTGTCGAGCTGATTGCCGCCCTTGCTCTTGGTGATCAGGTGGAGGATCTTCTTCGCCTCCTCCTGGCTGGTCGGCTGCCCCTGCAGGAAGCGGATCCGCCCATCGATCCGCATGGAGGGCGGGCTCCCGACCTTGATGAACAGGTCGGAGGCCCTGGCCTTGACCATCTTGGTGAGCAGGTTGTGGAAGTCCACCAAACCTCCGTCGTTACGGCGCTCGCAAGAGCCCGTACGTTAGCAGGTAGCTTCGGAGCGTGCCATCCCGGCCGAGCCCCCGCCCGGGGGCGCTCACAGCGGCAGGTCGGGGTCCTCTTGCGCGGCCTGGAGCAGGGCGTACAGCTCGTCGAGCACCTCGCGGCACCCCGCGCCGGTGACGGCCGAGATCCGGCGGACCGGTCCCCCGGCCGCCGCGGCCAGGGCCGCCGCCCGCTCCTCGATGACCTCGGGGGCCAGGGCGTCGACCTTGTTGAGGGCCACCACCTCGGGCTTGCCCGCCAGGTCTCCGCCGGCGTAGCGCTCCAGCTCGCCGCGGATCGTGCGGTAGGCGTCCACGGGCTCGGGTCCTCCGGCCTCGGGGCCGGCGCCGTCGACGAGGTGCAGCAGGACCCGGGTCCGCTCCACGTGGCGCAGGAAGTCGTCCCCCAGGCCCTTCCCCTCGCTGGCCCCCTCGATCAGCCCGGGGATGTCCGCGATGATCAGCTCCCGCTCGACGCCCAGCCGGGCCACGCCGAGGTTGGGCACCAGGGTGGTGAAGGGGTAGTCGGCGACCTTGGGCTTGGCCCGGGAGACGCGGCTGATGAAGGTCGACTTGCCGGCGTTGGGGAGGCCCACGATCCCCACCTCGGCGATCAGCTTGAGCTCCAGCCGATAGCGCCCCTTCTGCCCCTCGGTCCCCCGGGTCGCCACCCGCGGAGCCTGGTTGATCGCGGTGGCGAAGCGGGCGTTGCCCTTGCCGCCCCGTCCGCCCTCGGCCAGGACCAGCTCCTGGTCGGGCTCGGTCAGGTCCGCCACCAGCTCGCCCGAGGCGTCGTCGAGCACCAGGGTGCCCGGGGGCACCCGCAGGCGGACGTCGCGCCCCTTGCGGCCGGTGCAGTTGCGCCCCTGACCCGGCTTGCCGCTCTCAGCCTTGTAGCGCTGCTTCTGGGCCAGCTCCTCCAGGGTCATGCGGTGCGTGGTGACCTTCAGGATCACCGAGCCCCCGTCGCCCCCGTCGCCCCCGTCAGGGCCGCCCCGCGGGCGGTAGGCCTCGCGCAGGAACGACACCGCCCCGTCGCCTCCGCGACCGGCCTGGACGTCGATGGTGACCCGGTCCACGAACATGAGGGGCCTTCCATAGCAGTTAGCTGTTAGCTGTTGGAGGCTGTCGCTGACGCAGCGCTCCCCCCCTCCCAAATCGACGGAGACCAGCGGGCCGGTCGCGAAGCTAACTGCCAACGGCCAACTGCTAACCGCTGCACTCGACAGGGAGGGTGACTTGTACTCAGCCGCCGCCCAAAACGAAGCGGGCGGGGAAGCACGCTCCCCCGCCCGATGCGATCACCCCGCGCCGTCCGGCGAGGAGCTAGCTGGCCTGCGCGGCCTCGATCGGCTGGACGCTGACCCGCTTCAGGGTCTTGCCGCGCTTCTTGCGCGTCTCGAACTGCACCCGGCCGTCGACCAGGGCGAACAGCGTGTAGTCGTTGCCCATGCCCACGTTCGGCCCCGGATGGAACCGCGTGCCGAGCTGGCGCACGATGATCGACCCGGCCCGGCAGGCTTGCCCGCCGTAGACCTTCACGCCGCGCCGCTGCGCGTTGGAGTCGCGCCCGTTGCGCGACGAACCCTGTCCCTTCTTATGAGCCATGGCTTACCCCGCAGCTTCGATCTTGCTGATCTTCACGCGCGTGTACGGCTGCCGGTGACCCGTCTTGTCCATCGAGTCCTTGCGGCGCCGGAAGTGCACGACGTCGATCTTCTTGCCCTTGACCCGAGCCCCGACGATCTGGGCGCTCACGCTCGCCCCCGGAACGGTCGGCTCGCCGACGCTGGTCTGCCCCTCCCCGCTGGAGGTGAGCAGGACGTCCTTGAACTCGACGCTGTCCCCGTCGTTCACGTTGGGCATGAGGTCGACATCGACGACCTCGCCCTCGGCGACCCGGTACTGCTTCCCGCGATCTCGAATGATGGCGTACATCTGTCTCTAGCTCCGTAGCTTCGGAGGCGGCCGAGGTTCCGGCCGCAAGGCGCGAAATGCTATCCGACGATGGCCCGGCTGGCAACAAACGCGTGGGCGCCGTCTCGGGCCGCCGGCCCCCGGCCGGCACGCTGCCGTAAGCCTTTCCCCAGGAATGACCTATCGCGAGAAGTAGTCGTCGATGAAGGCGGTCGTCACGTTCCCCCGGGTGAACTGGACGTGGTTCATGATTCGCCGGTGGAGCGAGGCCGAGGTGGGGATCCCCTCCACCACCAGCTCGCCCAGGGCCCGGCGCATGCGCTCGATCGCCGCGTCGCGGGTCTCGCCCCAGGTGATCAGCTTGCCCACCATGGAGTCGTAGTTGGGCGGGATCTTGTAGCCGGCGTAGATGTGCGAGTCCCAGCGCACGTTGCGGCCGCCGGGCACGAACAGCTTCTCCACCACCCCCGGTCGGGGCTTGAAGTCGTCGTCGGGGTCCTCGGCGTTGATCCGCACCTCGATGGCGTGCCCCTTCAGCTGCACGTCGTCCTGCGTGAAGGGCAGCCGCTCCCCGGCGGCGATCCGCAGCTGCAGGTCGACGAGGTCGAGGCCCGTGACCTCCTCGGTCACCGGGTGCTCGACCTGGATGCGGGTGTTCATCTCCATGAAGTAGAAGTTGCCCTGCCCGTCGACCAGGAACTCCACCGTCCCGGCGTTGGTGTAGTTCACCTGCCGCGCCAGGGCGACCGCGGCCTCGCCCATGCGCCGGCGCAGGTCGGGGTCGAGGGCGGGCGAGGGCGCCTCCTCGATCAGCTTCTGGTGGCGCCGCTGCACCGAGCAGTCGCGCTCGCCGAGGTGCACCACGTTGCCGTGCTGGTCCGCCAGGATCTGGATCTCGACGTGGCGCGCCTCGTCGAGGTAGCGCTCGATGTACACGCCGGGGTTCTTGAAGGCCGCCTCGGCCTCGCTGCGCGCGGCCATGAAGGCGTTGAGGAAGGAGACGTCGTTGTGGGCGATGCGCATGCCGCGCCCGCCGCCGCCGGCGGTCGCCTTGATGATCACCGGGAACCCGATGTCGTGGGCGACCCGCAGGGCCTCCGTCTCGTTGTCGACCAGCCCGTCCGAGCCCGGCACCAGTGGCACGCCCGCCGCGATCGCGCACTCCTTGGCCGACACCTTGTCGCCCATCTTGTCGATCACCTCGGGCGAGGGGCCGATGAAGGTGATCCGGCAGTCGTTGCACACCTGGGCGAAGTGGGCGTTCTCGGCCAGGAAGCCGTAGCCGGGGTGGATCGCCTCCACGTCGGCGACCTCGGCGGCGCTGATGATCCGCGGAATGTCGAGGTAGGACTGCCCCGACGCGGCGGGGCCGATGCAGATGGTCTCGTCGGCGAAGCGCAGGTAGATCGCGTCCCGGTCCGCCTCGGAGTAGACGCACACGGTCTCGATCCCCAGCGCCTGACAGGAGCGGAGCACCCGCAGGGCGATCTCGCCTCGGTTGGCGATCAGGACGCGGCTGAACACGGTCGCGCCCTAGCCCCCCACCCGGACGTGGAACAGCGGCTCGCCGTACTCGACGGCCTCGCCGTTGGCGACCAGCGCCTTGACCACCTCGCCCGAGACCTCCGCCTTGATCTCGTTCATGACCTTCATGGCCTCGATGATGCAGAGGACGGTGTCCTCCTCCACGCGCTGGCCTTCCTCCACGAACGGGCCCGAGTCGGGGCTGGGGGCCCGGTAGAAGGTCCCCACCATGGGCGACTTGATCACCTTGATGTCGGCGCCCAGCTCCTCGCCCGCCGCGGGGGCGGCGCCCCCGGCCTCCGCCGGAGCGGCGGCGGGCGCGTGGGCGACCATGGTCGGCATGACGACGGGGGCGCCCTGGCGACGTCCGCCGGCGTTGCGCAGCAGGTGCAGCCGCCGGTGCTCTTCGCGCAGGTCGATCTCGTCGAAGTCGTACTGG
>JAWLGW010000019.1:0-19477 GCA_041690735.1 Planctomycetota bacterium | reverse complement strand
GCCCGGTCCCAACGCGGTCGTGGCCGAGAGCTACATGACCGGCGGGGGGCTGGTCGGCAACGTCGGCTCCGGCTCGCTGACGGTGCTGCGCCAGTCCGTCCCGTACGTGGACCGGGTGACCAACTACTACAAGGCGCGCGGCGGCGCGGACCTCGAGACGGTCGACGACGCCAAGCTGCGCGGGCCGCAGGTGATCCGCCACCGCTACCGGGCGGTGACGGTCGAGGACTACGAGTGGCTGGCCCTCAAGGCGTCGGCCAACGTCGCCCGGGCCCGGTGCCTCAAGACCCCCCGGCGCGAGGGCGAGGTGACCTTGCTGATCGTGCCCAGCGGCGAGCAGCAGGGGCGGGACCTGTACAAGAAGCCCCTGCCGGCCCCGGAGCTGCTGCGGCGGGTGCAGGAGTTCCTCGACGAGCGGCGCCTGATCACCACCCGGCTGCGGGTCGGGAAGCCGCGGTTCGTGGAGATCTCGGTGCGCGTCAGCGTGGTCCTCAAGCAGGGCGGCCCCGGGGCGGACCGGATCAAGCACCGCCTGGAGGAGGCGATCCGCACCATGCTGCACCCCCTGTTCGGGGGGGCGGACGGCAAGGGGTGGCCCTTCGGGCGCTCGATCCACAAGTCCGACCTGTACCGGGTGATCGAGGGCGAGGACGGCGTGGACTACGTCGAGGACCTCGAGCTGTACGACGAGGACCTCAAGCGGACGGCGGTGCAGATCGCGCTGCGTGAGGACGAGCTGGTCCACGTGGTCGACGTCGAGGTGAAGGAGCTGCAGAAGGAGACGCTCGCTTGAGCGACGCGCGGGGCAACGGCAGCGGGGCCGCTCCGGCGGCCGACGACGACGGGCTGGCGCTGGGCGCCAGGCGCCGGGAGAGCGCGCTCGAGCGGCTGAAGAAGGCGCTCGCCGAGCGCGAGATGCCGGCGCCCAAGCTCGAGGGCTACTCGCTGCACAAGGTGCGCAAGATCCTGGCGCTGAGCGGGGTGTCGCCCGAGCGGCTGCGGGTCCGGCTCACCGACCACCACGAGCGGCGGGGGACGGTCGTCGCTCAGCGGCCCGCCCCGGGCGCCATGATCGACCTCGAGGACCCGGCGCAGCGGGTCGAGGTCTCCGTGGCCGACACCTCGATCGTCAGCTACCTGCCCCAGCTCTACCAGCGGAGCGACCTCACCGGCCGCAGCTTCATCCGCAACCTCCTGTGGGTGTTCCAGCACATCCAGTATCAGACCGACGAGAAGCTGCAGCACCTCGAGCAGTACTTCGACCCGCACGAGGCCCCGCGCGAGTTCCTGGAGTACCTGGCCTCGTGGGTGGCGCTCAGCCTGGAGTCGGACTGGCCCGAGGCGAAGAAGCGCAGCCTGATCAAGAAGGCGGTCGAGCTGTACCACCTGCGCGGCACGCCCCGCGGGCTGCGGGTCTACCTGCGGATCTTCACCGGCGTGGACCCCGAGATCGTCGAGAACGTGTGGCCCTTCGACGGCTGCGTGGTGGGCGAGTCGTTCACCGTCGGCGTCGACACGGTGGTCATGCACGCCGTCGACCGGGCGCACACCTTCGTGGTCAAGATCCCGCTGCCGATCGATCAGGTCGACACGGCGACGATCCTGCGGATCCACCGGATCATCGAGCAGGAGAAGCCGATCCACACCGATTATTACCTCACCTTCGCGGAGCCCGAGGACGGCGACGACGAGGACACCGGCATCACGGTCGGCGTCTCCTCGACGGTCGGCGTCGACACCTGGCTGAAGGGTGAGGACGCGGAGTACTTCGACCCCCTCGGCGGCGAGGGGGACAGCATGGAGTCCTCGGCGGAGGAATAGAGGCGCGCCCACGGGCGCCACGAGACCAGCGGCTCACAGAGCCTTGGGGGACGGGACGCAATGGCCGACGACGCGAGGCAGGGCTACCTGCGGCTGAATCACTTCCACGGGCTGCGCCTCGAGAGTGACGACTTCCAGACGGGGGAGCGCTACCACCTCGAGAAGCGCAAGCTCCACAACCGCATGCTGCACGGCTGCGGGGTCGTGCCCCGCTGGCAGGGGGAGCTCAAGGTCGTCAGCCGCCGCCGCGGCGACATGTCGGTGGACGTCAACACCGGCTACGCCCTGGACGGCGAGGGGAACGACCTGATCCTGTGGGAGCCCAAGATCGTCACGATCGACCCGGGCAAGCAGCTGCCCCAGCTGCCGGCGACGTGCCACATCGTCCTCAAGTACGTGGAGGACCCGGTCGACTTCGTGGTCAACAAGGCCAACCCCAAGTTCAAGGGACACCGGCGGATCCACGAGACGGTCCGGGTGGACGTGGAGTCGAAGGCGCCCGATCCCCGCGACGGGATCGAGCTGGCGCGGATCCTGATCACCGAGGACACGATCGAGATCACCGACGCCCGCGACCCCACCAGCCCCGGCCCGGGGGAGATCGACCTGCGCTTCCGGCCGGCCGCCGGCGCGGTGGGCGCCACCATGGGCTCCGACCTGGTGGAGAAGCTGCGCACGGTCCTGGGCGACCTGCGGGGCTCGCTGGGGGTGCTGGCGCGCAAGGGCGTGCACACCGCCCGCGACATGCGGGCGGCGGCCATGACCCTCAGCATGCTGCTCGAGACCGGCGCCCTGGACGGGCCCCAGGTGATCACGGGGCTGCGCCTGATCACCGAGCTGGCCGAGGAGATGCGGATGGACGTGGACGCCAGCGTCCCCGCCCTCAACGGCGTGCGCGAGTGGGAGCAGTGGAAGGAGACCATGGACGGCCTGCAGGGCGTGGTCCGCGAGGCGAAGCCGCTGCGCGGTGACCTCGAGAACCTGCTCAACCGCATGGGCTCGGCGGTGGACAACCTGCGGCTGGCCTCGGACGTGAAGGTCGAGCTGCCGCCGCCCCCGCCCCCGCCTGGCCAGGAGAAGGAGCCGGAGGCGGCCCTGGAGGAGGAGCCCGAGGAGGAGGCGCCCCCCGAGCCGGTGAAGGCCGCGGACGCGGTGGAGCTGTCCTGGGAGCAGCTGAAGGAGTCGTCCAAGCTGCCCGAGAAGATCTTCATGGACGGGAAGAACTTCCACCTCGTGGACAGCATCAAGATCGGCGACCGCAAGGACGAGCTGTCGCACTCCTTCTCGATCGACGGCGACAAGCAGAACTGGACCACCAACCAGAGCTTCTCCTACCCCGACGGCGTCAAGCTGACGGCCCGGGGGAAGGCGCACGTGGGCGGCACGTCCTCCTGGCAGATCCAGAACCTGAAGGCGGGCAAGGAGCTGATCATCGCCAAGCGGATCGACTTCGTCCGCGGCGACATCGTCACCCGCATCGAGCTGGACGGGAAGTCGGTCGGCGACTGGGCGATCGACGGGAGCGACCGCAAGCACCGGTGGCGGAACTGGCTGTTCCGGGTGCCGGGGGAGGCGATCGGCGGCGCGACGGCCGACTGCAAGCAGGTGGCCGTCGAGGCGGACCGCGACATCAACATGTTTGGCCTGTGGTTCTACCAGGCCCAGGACTGAAGACCGAGGACGCTGCCTCCTGCGGGGGGTTGCCGGCGTCCGTCGACCCGGCCATGATAGGGCGCTTGAGGGGAGAACCTAGATGAGCAACACGAAGATGTGCCCGAACGGCCACATCATGGAGGCGAGCTGGGACCGGTGTCCGTACTGTCCCAACCCGGGGGAGCGCCTCGGCCGGCGGTGCCGCCGACTCGCGTGCAGCAGGCGGCCGCGCCGGCGCCGGCGCCCGCGCCGCCGCCCATGCCGAGCCCGGTGATGGCGCCCAAGCCCTCGCCTGTCGACAAGAAGACCCGGATGATCTTCGAGGACAAGAAGATGCCGGTGGCGGGCTGGCTGGTCGCCCTCAACGGGAAGCACAAGGGCGAGGACTTCAAGGTCCGCGAGGGGAAGACCTCGATCGGCGGCGCGCCGGACAACGACGTGGTGCTGACCGACGACTACATCTCGTCCAAGCACGCCACGATCAAGTTCGTGGAGAAGGATGGGGAGCGGATCTTCATCCTCACCGACCTCGACTCGAGCAACGGCACCTTCCTCAACGACTCCGAGGAGCCGATCGCTCGCGAGGAGCTGGTCGACAACGACACGGTGACGTTCGGTCAGACCAAGATGAAGTTCAAGTGTCTGTGACGTCTCCGGCTGATGAGGCGTCCTGACACGCGGCGGGTCCGCGTGAACGGCCGCCGCTGGTCCCTCGCGCGCCGGCACCGTCCGGCGCGCGGCTTTGGGGGGCTCCTTCCTTGAAGATCCGCGACGACATCGAGCTCGGCCAGCACTCCCACGTGGGGATGGCTCGGACCGAGAACCAAGACTTCTTCGGCTACTGGGAGCCGGACGAAGACCGCGCCTTCGACCTCAAGGGTCGCCTGGTCGTGGTCTGCGACGGCATGGGCGGCCACTCGGGCGGCGAGATCGCCAGCCGGCTGGCCGTGAAGACCCTGATCGAGAAGTACGAGCAGAGCACCAGCGAGAACGTCGCCGAGGCCCTGCGGGCGGCGATCGAGGGGGCGAACGCCGCGGTGTACGGCGAGGGCATGCGGCAGCCCGAGCTGCGCGGCATGGGCACCACCGTCACCGCGATCGTCCACCGCCGCGACATGGTGTACTTCGGCCAGGTGGGCGACAGCCGGGCCTACCTGATCCGCGGCAACGCCATGAAGCAGATGACCAAGGACCACTCGCTGGTCCAGCAGCTCGTGGACGAGGGGCTGCTCGAGGCCAGCGAGATGGAGAACCACCCCGACAAGAACGTGATCCTGCGTTCGCTGGGGGTGAAGCCCGAGGTCGAGGCGGACGTGTCGCACGTGCCGGTGGCGGAGGGCGACATCTTCTTGCTGTGCTCGGACGGCCTCTCGGGCCTGGTCTCGGACGACGAGATGCTGCAGATGGTGCAGGCGGGCCAGCTCAACGGCGGGAGCCTGCGGGCGACCTGCGAGCAGCTGGTGGATCGCGCCAACGCGTACGGCGGGCACGACAACATCACCGTGCAGATGCTCAAGGTAAAGCAGACCGCCTCGGCGACGACGGACAGCACCCCGGCGGAGACGGTCACCCAGAGCTTCACCGCCGACCAGGTGCAGGCCTCGATCGAGAAGGCGCGCTCGGAGGCCATGGCCAAGGGCAAGGCCGTCCCGCCGGCCGCCTCCAGCGACTCGGGCGAGGGCCCGGCGCCGGCGTCCATGCCCGCCACGCAGCCCAGCATGCCGGTGCCCAGCGTGGACTCGCCGGCGGCAGGGGGCGGGTGGGGCAAGCTCATGGTCGGCCTGCTGGTCGGGCTGGTCCTGGGTGCAGGAGGGATGTTCGCCCTGATGCAGGCGGTGGGGAGCGGGACACCATGAGCGGGCCGCGCGGCGGAGCTGCAGCATGATCGGTCGTCAGGTCGGTGATTACCGCATCGTCCGCCAGCTGGGCGAGGGCGGCATGGGCATGGTCTACGAGGGCCAGCACGTCGCCCTGGGCCAGAAGGTGGCGGTCAAGTCGCTCCACTCCTCGCTCATGGGGAACCAGGCGGCCAAGGACCGCTTCATGCGCGAGGCGCAGGCGCTGGCGCGGCTCAACCACCCCAACATCATCAGCCTGCTGAACTTCTACAACGACGCCAACGGCTGCATCCTGATCATGGAGTTCGCCGATGGCGAGGACCTGGAGGCGAAGCTGCAGAAGATGGGGCTGATCCCGCCCCAGCAGTGCATCCCCTGGTTCATCGGCGCCTGCCGCGGCCTGTCCTACGCCCACCAGCAGGGGATCATTCACCGCGACATCAAGCCGAGCAACATCATCGTCCACCCCTCGGGCGCGACCAAGCTCCTCGACTTCGGCACCGCCAAGGTGGTCGACGCGCAGCGCCTCACCCAGCAGGGCATGACGCTGGGCACCGTGATCTACATGTCGAAGGAGCAGCTCCTGGGCAAGCCCCTCGACGCGCGCTCGGACGTGTACAGCCTGGGCGTGACCCTGTACGAGTGCGTCACCGGCCACCTCCCGTTCTACGACGAGGAGGAGCGCAAGCTGGTGGTGAAGATCGCCAAGGAGGAGCCGATCCGGCCCTCGCAGCACTACCCCGGCATCTCGCCGGAGTTGGAGGGGATCATCCTCAAGGCGATGGCCAAGGAGCCGGCGCAGCGCTTCCAGAGCGCCACCGAGATGGCCGAGGCCCTCGAGGCGATCCTGGGCGGCGGGGCCTCTGCTCCGCGGCCGCAGACAGGGCCGGCGCCCGCCCCGGCGCCGGCGCCGACGCCCACCCCCGCGACGCCCACGCCTGCCGGCGCGGCGCCCGGCGGCGGCGGCAGCGTGCTGTTCAACCCCCTGTTCCTGGTAGGCGCCGTGCTGTGCATCCTGGGCCTGGGCGGGGGGATCCTGGCGATCCTTGGCGAGGGCACCCTGCGCCTGGTCGGCGCGGTCTCCTTCGGCGTGCTGGAGCTCGGCGGCGTGCTGCTGGCGGTGGTGGCGATCGTCACCACCAAGAAGGCCGCGGGCGGCGGCGCCGCCTCCGGGTCGGTGCCGGCCTCGGTGGGCACCGCCTCCTCGGCCACCGGCAACTGCCCCAGGTGCGGCCGGGCGCTGCTGGCCGGCATGCCCGACTGCCCGTTCTGCAACCCGCAGGCGGCCGCGGCGCCGGCGCCGACCCCGCAGCCCATGCCCTTCGACCCGGGCGGGACCATGAACGTCAACTCGGCCCAGGCGGCGCAGCAGTACGCTCCGCCGCCCGCGTACCCGGCGGCGGTCGCGGCGCCCGGCGTGGCGGTCCTGCAGGTGATCGACGGCAACGACAAGGGCAGGCAGTTCCAGATCACCTCGGCGGCCAAGTTCACGATCGGGCGGGCGCCCGCCTGCGGGCTGACCCTCAACGACCCGGGCGTGTCGGGGAACCACGCCGCGCTGCACTTCGAGAACGGGGCCCTGGTCGTCGAGGACACCGGCAGCCGCAACGGCGTGTTCCTCAACAACCAGAAGATCCACAAGCACCCCCTCAAGAGCGGCGACCTGATCGTGATCGGCTCGACGAGGATGATGGTGACGCTGTAGGGGCGTAGCCTCGCCCTCACGCCGGAGAACCAAACCGCAGAGGACGCCGAGAGCGCAGAGATTCGCAGAGGGCACTCGGCGAGTCTCAGCGTCCTCAGCGGGCTCTGCGGTTTTCACTTGGTTGGTTGGCGCGTTGGCGGATGGCGCACGCATTTCGGGAAACGGAACGTCATCGTTTCGTGTAAGCAGCGCCGCTCGAAGTAGATGAGTTCGGGGTGCCCGTTTGCTCCGGCGCCCCGGGATGAGGGAGTGGAGGCGGAGGACGTCCGGCCTGGGCCTGTGGGTCCTGGCTCTGGGGGCGGCCGGATGCGGGGAGCGTCCGGACGGCGAGGCCCCCGCTCCGCCGCCGCCTCGGTTCGCTGAGGCGGCCCCCGTCTCGACGCTCTCGCCGGCGGCCCTGGCGGCCGAGGTGCGGGCCCTGGGGCTCGACCTGCTGACGCCCGGGCGCGGGACCGTCGCTGCCGGCGCGACCGAGGCCTCTCAGGGGCCGCCGCCGCGGGCGGTGGCTGACTCGACCCTGATCCCAGATCGCACCCGCCCCGCCGCGCTGCTGGAGTCGGCGTTCGCCGCCCTCGAGGCGAGCGACGCCGCGGCGTTGGCGCGCCTGAGTCGGCGGGGGCCTCTGGACGAGGACGCGGTGGCCGCCGCGGAGCGGCGGTTCCTGGGGCCGGTGACCCGGCGCTACTGGGAGCGCGTGCAGGCGGCCGTGGCCGCGGGCGCGCTCCGGACCGACGTCACGGGCGCCGAGGCGGTGCTGACGGTCGAGGTGGGCGGCGCGGCGGGGGCCTATCGGGTCCGCCTGCGGCGGGAGGAGGACGGATGGTATCTGGCCGACTGAGCACGGGCGGCGTCCTGCGGATGGCGCTGCTGGCGCTCCTCGCGCTCGGGACCCCCGGCGCGGGGCGCGCCGTCCCCGTCACCGACCCCGGCCCCTTCTGGCCGCTGACCGTGGGCCCCGAGGGCGCGCCCTACGCCGATGCCTTCCCCGCCGGGGCCCGCTACTCGCTGCGGAGCGGCCGCCTGCCTCAGGGCCTGCACCTGGCGAGCGACGGCAGCCTGAGCGGGTCGCCCGGCGAGACCGGCACCTTCGAGGCGACCCTCGACGTGGTGGAGGCGACCGGGCGGGCCTACCCGCTGCGGACCTCGCTCACGGTGTACCGCTCCGACGAGTCCGACCGCTCCGCCGCGGCGCCGCGGTTCGACGCCCCCGGCCCGTACCCGACCGACGTGCTCGACCTGGTGCTCGACGTCACCAACACCTTCGACGGCGTCCGGGTGCGCACCCGGGTGCGGGTGGTCCGGCCGATCGGCGCCGGCGGCCCCCGGCCGCTGCTCCTGTTCCACCGCGGGCGCGGCTTCGACGAGGACAGCTACCGCGACTTCCACCAGCACATCGCCTCGCACGGGATCGCGGTGGCGAGCGTCGAGGACGCCTACTCGATCACCGGCGCCACCTTCATGGCGATCAACACCTTCTACGACTCCTACCGGGCCGACCTCGGCATGCAGTCCGCCTCGGGGGTGGTGGAGGCGGTGGCCGACTACCTGCTCGACCGCTCCGACGACCCGACCTCGCCGCTGGCCGGCAGCTTCGACGGCGAGGACCTGTTCTTCGCCGGCCACAGCCGCGGCGGCGGCGCCGTGCACGCCAGCCACCAGCGCAGCTTCGAGCTGCGGCTCAAGGGGCTGATCTACCTCATGGCGTTCGACCTGCGCTACTTCGCCGAGGTCGCGCCGCCGGCCACCGCGCCCGCCTACCCGATCTTCGCCGAGCACCCGCGCACGCCCTGCCTGATCGTGGCGGCCGAGAACGACGGCGACCTGGTGTACCCGATCGCCGACCAGCTGATCGACCGGGCCACGGGCCCGGCCACCCAGGTGACCGTGTACGGCGCCGTGCACAACCTCATCTCGGACGGCCACCCCGCCGAGGGCCCGGCCCGGATCTCCCGCGCCGAGGAGCAGGCCCAGGTCGCCGACTGGATCGTGTGCTTCGTCAAGCGCTGGGCCGACCAGGAGACCGACCTCGACGCCCGCCTGTACGGCGGCGCCCACCAGGGCTCGGACGCCGAGGCGGTCACCTGGTGGCGCCCCACCGACCGCACCCTCCTGCTCGAGGACGCCCAGGACGCCGACCCCGCCCGCAACCGCTACGGCGACAACCTGGTCGCCAACCTGCGCCGCCGCGAGGAGTCGATCTACCCCCCGGTCGGCGACCTCCCCCGCCTGGGCCTGCGCCACACCCTCCTGGTCCCCACCGAGACCACCTCCGTGTGGCGCCTGGCCAGCGACGGCCCCCTCGACGCCTCGAACCATCAGCGCCTGGTGCTGCGCACGGCTCAGCTCGAGGGCAGCCGCGGCTGGGAGGACCTCGCGGTGTGGGTGCGCCTGATCGACGCCGCCGGCGGCGCCTCCTGGCAGCGCGTGTGGGACCCCACCGCCGGCGGCCTCCTGCCCGCCTCCACGGGCCTCTCGCCCCTCGACCGCTTCGTGGAGGTCGAGCTCGAGCTGGCCAAATTCGCCGCCAGCAGCGGCCCGCCCGCCGACCTGTCGCAGCTGCGAGGCGTCGACCTGTTCCTGGTGCGCCGCTCGACGCGGCGTGTGACCGTCGCGGTCGACGCCGTGCGCCTGGAGTAGGAGCAGGGAGGAGCGGAAGCAGCCGAAGCGGTTGGCGGCTACTCGCCCTCGTCCTCGTCAGGCTTCGGGAGCAGCTGGTGGAGCCGCGCCAGGAGCACCTCGTCAGAGAGCCTCTCCGCGAACAGCTCTCCGGCTTGCATGAGGGTGCCCTCGTCGGCCAGTTGGGTCCCTGTCACGAGGGGCTCGGCGTGTTCGCCGAAGCGCTTCCTGAGCTGAAGGACGAGCAGCTTTCGCTGGCCCGAGACCTCGCCCCGCTGATAGATCGTCGAGCCCATGAGCAACTCCTCTGGCATTCTGGCAGCCCAATCCACGTCCGGGAAGACGTTCTCCGCGAAGGCCACCAGCGCCGACTGAAGCTCCCCGCGGCGGTGCTCCGGCTCGATCTGGGCCAGCGCGTCCAGCGCCTGCTCGACGTGGCCCCGTGAGCTCCCTTCTGCGTACGGAACGAGCGGCAGCAGCCCCGGCTTGGCGCCGCGCAGGAGGTCGTCCCCATTCAGCTCCCAGACCTTCACGACATCGAAGTCAAACCGGACCGCGCGCCTCCCGGCGACCACCCGCTCGTAGGAGTTCTTCGGCTCGCCCTGCTTGTTCCCTGGCTTGAGGCAGACCACGAGCGACCACAGGTCGTCATGCACCCGGTGCGCTAGAGCCCAGTAGCGGAAGGTCTTTCGGGGGACCCTCGTCTTCCAGACCGCCTCGACCTCCACGTGCAGGGACAAGGTCTCGTCCTGGCCCTCGAGCTCCAGCACGAGGACCTTGTCCATGGTCAGCGAGAAGGCCGGCAGGACGGTGTCGTCGGCCCTGGCGCTGCGGATCGTCTTGCCGGCGAGAGAGGGGGTCAGCCCCGCCAGGTCTTGCGGGACCTCCCGCAAGATCGCCTTCGCTGCGCTGTCGAGCGGCCCCATGTGCTGCCTCCGCCGAGAGGGCGGTGCAAGCGGCGGCCCGAGACGCTGCGAATCAGAAGTGCCCCGTCCGCGATCTCTACGACCGTGGCGCGGGACGCTGCCGATCTCTACGAGAGACCGCGTGGGCAACGGTTGCCCGCGAAGAGACGCACGAAAATCGAGCGCTCTCGACGGGGCGGCAACCCCTCAGCGCGGTCGGGGGTGCGGCCGGAGTAGGAGGCGCGACGACGCGAGCGGCCCGCGGCAATTCGCGGGCGGCCGACACCAAACCATTGCTGTGCCGAGCTTGGCGGGAGGACCTACCCGGATGGGCTATGGCGACGGCCCGGCAATGATCCCTACCTTCCTGCTCACGGACGGGGGAGGTCGCGTGAGGTGGAGCGGCGTGGGAAGTGTGTTGGCTGTCGCGCTCGTGGGCGTGGTGGCCAGCGGCTGCGGTGACGAGAGCGGAGACGAGGTCGTCACCGTCACGGGGGCAGCCTGGAGTTGCAGGGCCAGTCCCCTGGCAGCGTGACGGCCGGACAGACCTTGGCCCCGCTCGAGGTCCGAATCCTGGACGGCGGCGGCGCCCTCGACCTCCTGTCCACCGCCCAGGTCACGGTCTCCCTGCAAGGGAACGCCGCCAGCGGTGCGCTGGCGGGGACCCTGACGCGGAGCGCGGTGGGAGGGGTCGCCACCTTCGACGATCTGACCGTCTCCACCGCGAGCACCGGCTACACGCTCCGGGCCAGCGCCTCGGGGCTGGTGCCGGTGGAGAGCCAGCCCTTCGCGGTCTCGCCCGCGGCCGCCGACCGGCTGGCGTTCGTGGTCCAGCCCAGCGCCGGGGCGGCCGGGCTCCCAATCAGCCCGGCGGTCGAAGTGGAGGCGCGGGACGCCTTCGGCAACCTGGCCACCGGATTCGTAGACCCCGTCACGATCGCCATAGGGACCAACCCCAGCGGGGCGACGCTCGCGGGGACGCTCCAGGTGAACGCGGCCGGAGGGGTCGCTCGCTTCGACGACCTCCAACTCGACGTCCCCGGCGCGGGCTACGAGCTCACGGCCTCCGCTCCGGCCTTGGCCGGCGCGGCCAGCACAGCCTTCGACGCGGTCGCAGTACCCCAGCCGCCGGCGCCTACCGCCCAGCGCCTGGTCAAGACCTCGGGCGATGGACAGGCGGGGGTGGCGGGGACGTCCCTGGGCGCACCGTTCGTGGTCACCGTCGAAGACCTCTCCGGCAATCCCGCCGCGGGCGTGAGTGTGACGTTCTCGGTGACGGGAGGAGGCGGCAGCCTCTCGACCGTCACGGCGACCACCGACGCTCAGGGGGAGGCGCAGACCACCCTGACCCTGGGGGCCGCCACGGGGACGAACACGGTCACGGCGAGCGGCGCCGGGCTGATCGACGCGCCGCAGACTTTCACGGCTACGGGCACCAGCGGGTCGGCGGCGGCGCTGGTCCTCGTCTCCGGGGACGGACAGACAGGACCGGTCGGGAGCGCCCTCGCCGGCCCGCTGGTGGCCCGGGTGGTGGACGCCAACGGCAATCCGGTGCCGGGCGTGAGCGTGGGTTTCGCTGCCACCGCAGGCGGAGGAGGGGTCGCGCCGGCGACGGCCACGACCGACGCCTAGGGGCGGGCGCAGGCCAGCTTGACCCTCGGCTCCACGGCGGGGGCCAACGCGGCCGAGGCCAGCGTGCCCGGGCTCGCCGGCTCGCCGCTCGGTTTCACCGCGACGGCCGTGGCGGGGCCGGGAGAGAGCCTCGCCGCGGTCTCGGGAGACGGCCAGACGGCTCAGGTCGGCGATCCGCTGCCCAGCCCGTTCGTGGTCGCGGTCAGCGACAGCAGCGGGAACCCTGTGGCCGGGGCCACGATCGTGTTCGACGTGACCGGGGGGAGCGGCTCCCTCTCGCAGACCGTGGTGGCCACCGACACCCTCGGCCGGGCGCAGACCACCTTCACCCTGGGCGCGGGCGCGGGAGCTCACACCGTCACCGCCAGCGGCGCGGGCCTGGTCAACTCGCCGCTGACCTTCACGGCCACGGCCACGCCCGGTCCGGCGGACGTGCTGGCGGTGGTGGCCGGGGACGGTCAGACCGGGATCGCCGGACAGGCGCTGGGCGCTGGAGGAACCGGCCACGAACGCGGCGAGGCCGTGGCGGCCATGCCAGATGGTGGGGCCGTCGTGGTCGGGCGCTTCGCCGCCAGCGCGACCTTCGGCCCCGGCGAGGCGAACGAGACCACCCTCGTCTCGGCCGGTGGCGACGACGTGTTCGTGGCCCGGTACGCCCCTGACGGCACGCTCGTGTCGGCGCGGCGCGCCGGCGGAACGAGCTTGGACTACGGGCTGGGAGTCGCTCCGCTCCCAGACGGCGGCGTGGTGGTCACGGGCTCCTACCAGAGCGCCGCGACCTTCGGACCGGGTGAAGCCAACGAGACGACGCTCCCAATGGGTCTCTACAACAACGGCTTCGTGGCCCGGTTCGCTTACGACGGAGACCTCGTGTGGGTTCGCGCGGCGACCGGCACGGGCGAGTTGCTCTCACAGGACGTGGCCGCGCTCCCCGACGGCACGACATGGGTGACGGGCGCCTTCGGCGGGAGCGCGACCTTCGGCTCCGGCGAGGCGAACGAGACGATTCTCACCGCGGTGCACGGGCACGATGTGTTCGTGGCGCGCTACGCGGCCAATGGAACGCTCCAGTGGGCCAACCGCGCCGGCGGGACGAGTTGGGAAAAGGCGCCCGGGGTGGCCGTCTCCCCCGACGGGACCGCGGTGGTCACAGGTGACTTCCTGGGCACAGCGACCTTGGATTAGGGGAAGCGAACGAGACGACCCTCACGTCTGTTGGCGGGACCGACCTCTTCGTCGCTCGCTTTGCCGCGGATGGCACGCTGTTGTGGGCCAAGTCCGCAGGGGGATCGGGCTACGACTACGGCGTCGGGGCGGCCGCAGTGGCCGACGGGGGAGCCGTGGTGGTGGGGACTTCGGGAGTGTACCCGGTGACCTTCGGAGTGGGTGAGGCGAACGAGACGACGCTTCCAGCCGGGGGCGCCGTGTTCACGGCCCGGTTCGCGCCCGATGGGCTGCTCGTGTGGGTGGTGGTGGCGCGGGGGACGACGGGGAGCCGCGAGGCCAGTGGCATCTCTGCGCTCCCCGACGGCAGCGTGGCTGTGGCCGGCCGGTTCTCGGGCACGCTAACATTCGGAGCCGGAGAGCCGCACGAGACGACCCTGGCCTCGCAAGGTTACGCGGTGTTCGCGGCTCGCTACGCTCCCGATGGAGACATCCTGTGGGCCAAGGCCCCAGCTACGTCGGCGTCGAAATCTCACGACGCGCTGGGGGTGGCGGGCGCTTCTGACGGCAGCCTTCTGCTGACGGGCTACTTCGGGAGTGTCGGGACCTTCGGCCTCAACGAGGCGAACGAGACCAGCCTCACGTCCGCAGGGAACGTGGACGTGTTCGTCGCCCGGCTGAAGCCCGTCAACCACCGCATGCTGGAGGTCCGCCCCGAGGGCTTGGGCCTCGCCGTGGCCGGTGGGGGGACGGCCTATGGTCTCTCCGCTCTCGCGGACGGCAGCGTGCTCGTTTCGGGACAGTTCACGGGCACGGCGACCCTCGGAGGGACCACCTTTACGTCCTCCTCGGGCGAGGCGTTCGTCGCCCGCTATGCTCCCGACGGCTCGATCCAGTGGGCGAGCGCCAGCGACAGCGACTCGACCGGAGGGCTCGCGTTGGCTACGAGCGTCGCGGCCGGGCTGAACGGCAGCGCGGTCGTTACCGGGGTCTTCACCGGCACGACGATCTTCGGTCTCGGCGAGTCGAGCGAGACGGCTCTCACCTCTGCGGGAGGCCGCGACGTCTTCGTTGCGGCGTACGCGCCCGACGGCGAGCTTCGCTGGGCGAAGTCCGCCGGCGGGGTGGCCGACGACGGCGGCGTCGAGGTGGTGGCGTTCCCGGACGGGGGGACGGTCCTGGTCGGCTCCTTTGAGGATACGGCCACCTTCGGAGCGGGCGATGCGACCGAGACCAGCCTCACCTCGGCCGGGTCGGAAGACGTGTTCCTCGCCCGCTATGCGGCAGACGGGACCCTGGTCTGGGCTCGACGAGCAGGGGGGACGAGCGCGGAGAGTGCCGTGGCAGTGGCTGTGGACCCCGGCGGCAGCGCACTCGTGGCCGGATGGTTCACCGGCACCGCGACCTTCGGGCTCGGTGAGACGAATGAGACCGTCCTCGCCGCGGGCGCGGGTGCGACGGTGTTCGTGGCCCGCTACGACGCTGGCGGAGCGCTCGTCTGGGCCAAGGGCGGCAGCGGTCCAGGAAGGTGCTCGGGATCGGCTGTTGGCCCTGCTGGCGCTGTGTTCGTGACCGGCAACATCCAGAACACCTCGACCTTCGGGTTCGGTGAGACGAACGAAACCACCCTCACCTCGGCCGGAGGGTACGACCCGTTCCTGGCCTGCTACGCCGGCGACGGGCAGCTCCTGTGGGCGACGCGCGCCGGCGGATCTACGCTCGATTACTCGAGAGCCGTCGCCGCGCTCCCACAAGGGGGCCCTTCACCGGCACCGCCACGTTCGGCATTGGGCAGGCGAAGGAGACGAGCCTCACCTCGGCAGGGGGAGAGGACGTGTTCGTCGCGTTCTACGACGACGACGGAGCATTGCAGTGGGTGGGGCGCGCGGGGGGTACCTCTCACGCCGTCGGCGAGGGTGCGGCGGCACTGACGGATGGGAGTGTCGTGGTCGCGGGCTTCTTCGGGGGGACGGCCACGTTCGGTCCGGGGGAGGCCAACCAGACCAGCCTCACGTCGTCGCCTGCGAGCTACGACACCTTCGTCGCCCGATACTTCCCGTACGGCCCCTGAGCGGAGCGAGCGGCGCCGGCAGCGCCCTGCTCGGGCACACCCTGTCGCCGTCCGGCGCGGGTCTCGCCTCCTATCCAGTCATGAGGTGGCGCTGCACAACCACTGTGGCTAGGATCGTCGTCATGACAGTCGCTTCCTGCACTCTCTACCTCGGCCGGCTGTAGCGCCGCCTCGCTGAAAGCCGTAGGCGATGCCCGACCTCACGCCTCAGCTCCTCGCGGTCCTGGAAGAGACGGGGGCGACGGCCTCGGTCCAGGGGCGCTTCCGCGCGTACGTCGCGGCGCTGGAGCGGGTGATCCCGATCGCGGGCTGCTACTTCATGCTGTTCGACTGGGACCACTTCACCCCGGTGGACGGCACGGCCGATATCACCCTCGGCGACCCCGTCGCGGCCACGCCGCCTCCGCAGCATTTCTTCCACGCCGGCTACGACCTCCAGCTCATGACGGCGTATGGGGACAAGTACATCCACCACGACACGGCGGTCACGCGCTGCATGCAGGAGGTAGGGCGCGTGTTCCGGGAGGACGACGTCTACGCGGAGGAAGAGTGGGAGACGAACCCCTTCCTGAGGGACTTCTTCGTCCCTCGCATGGGCTTTCGCTACGCCCTGGCCGGCATCTTGGAGATCTCCGTGGAGCGGCTCCTGGCCTGGGGAATCTACCGACGGCCCGGGGAGGTCCCCTTCACGGTCGAACAGCGCGAGATCTGCCAGGCGCTGGCTCCGCACCTGAGCCGGTTGGTCTACGAGGCGCTCCTGGGCGAGGCCGCCGCCGGTTGCCTGCCCCCCGTCCTCCGGCCGCGTTGTACGCTTCGTCTGCGGGACGACGGCGGGGTGGAAGGCGTCGTGGCCGGCGGGGAGACGTTCTGGGCCTGGATCCGCGAGCAGAGGGGAGGCGAGCGGGATCGGGTGCTCGTCGAGCCCGCGAGCGCGGACCACGCCAGCGCCGTCGCCCTGGAGCGGTTGAGCGACCGGAGCTGGATTCGCCTCGAAGTGGCCAGGGGTCCCGAAGAACGCTTGCTGGCGCTCGTCGACTTGGTCCCGGGGGGCTCGCGGCAATACGTGCAGGCCGAGGGGGCGCACCTCGGCCTTACGCGGCGGGAGCTGGAGGTCGCCGTGCTGGCGCTCCGCGGCCGGAGCAACAAGCAGATCGCCGGGGAGCTGAGCTCCAGCGCCCAGACGGTCAAGCATCAGCTGGCCTCCGTCTACGCCAAGACCGGCGCCGACGGCCGGGCCGCCCTGGCGCGCCTCCTCATGGGTCCGCCCGAGGTGCCGTCCGGCGCATGAGGGGCGAGGACGTCGTCGACCCGGCGCTCCTCGCCTTTCCCGGGCGAGTGCTCGCCGCGCGGGGCCTGGAGGCGCGCCTGCAGATCGCGCTGGAGCTGCTCGCCGCGCACCTGCAAGCCGTCGAGGCGGCCGCGGAGCTGATCGACGACGGCTCGGGTCTCGTGCGCGTCCAGCATCCGACCTCAGGCGCCGCGGCGCTCCTCGAGGCCCGGTCCGCGCCCGGCGCTGACCTCCTTCACGAAGAGGTCAGCGCCGCCGACCGCCGGCTGCGAGTCACTCTTCGCTTAGCAACACCGAGCGGGGACGGTGCGTTGCTCGGCTCGCTCCTGGCCGTGACGGCGGGTGCGCTCGGCGGGCAACTGCTGGCCGACGACCTGGCGGCGGCCAGCTCCCGCGCCCAGCTCGAGGAGTCGCGGATCGGAACCATCCGGCTGCGCCGCGGGCGCCTGGTGGAGTGCGACGCCGGCGCCCTCGCCATCCTCCAGGACGCCGTGGTCGTCGACCGCCTCCCGGCGGACGTCCTCTACTCCCTGGCTCGGCGCTGCCCGGACGGCGAGGCTCGCAGGGCCGAGCTCCCGCTCGGCGGGGGTCGGTGGCTACAGGTCTCCGCCTTGTCCGCCGGAGACGGGGACGTGACCCTCGTCCTCCGCTGCGACCAGCCCGAGGAGCCGATCCTCGAACCGCTGCCTCCTCGCTCGCCCTATCTGTCGCCGCGCGAGCTGGAGGTCGCCCAGCTCGCCGCGCAGGGGCTGGGCAACCGGGGGATCGGCCACCGGCTGGGCGTGTCCCCCGACACGGTCAAGCTGCACCTCAAGAACGCCTGTCGCAAGCTGGCCGTCCGGGGCCGCGCCGAGCTCGCCGCCCGGCTGGCGAACGAGGCCGCGCTGGGGGAGCCCATCCGTTGACGCCGCGGAACGCCGCGGCTCCTACACCCGGGCGCCTACCGGGAGGCCGCGGCGGAAGGTCGCCTTGAGGCTCTGGATCACCACCTCGTCGTTGTCGTTGAGGGAGGTGTCCTGGCGGGGGCGGCCGTTCACGAGCACCTTGGTGCCCTTGTTGCTCACGTCCAGCAGGCGGAAGCCGTTCTCGTCCCGGACGATCACCGCCACCACCCGGGGGCAGAACCAGCCGCTGACCTGCAGGTCGGCGTCGATCTCGCGGCCGATCACGGTGAGGGACTTGTCCAGGATCAGCTCCTTGCCGCCCTCGACGGCGAGATAGCCGCGCGACTTGCCCTGCTCCTCGCGGTGGCGGCGGGCGATCTGCGCCGCGTCCAGGGCCAGGGTCATCATTCCGTCCCGGGCGCCCAGGCCGCCCACGTCGGCCGGGCCCTCGCTCAGGTCGCTCTCGTAGTGGAGTGTGTACTTGCCCAGGGAGATCACGTCCCCCGAGTTGAGGTTGTGGGTCTGGACCCGCTTGCCGTTGACGAAGGTGCCGTTCCCCGACTGCAGGTCACGGAGCTGCACGAAGCCCGGCTTGCGCACGATCTCGCAGTGGACCCGCGACACGCCCAGGTTGTCGATCTGGATGTCGCAGTCTTCATTGCGGCCGATGCGCAGCCGCTTGAAGTCGTCGGTGAACTCGTGCCGGCCGAGCGTGCGCCCGGACAGCACCAACGTCATCTTGACCGGCATGAACCCTCCCCGTTCCCCTGGGGCCATCGCCGAAGCCCCGATTGTGCCAGGTCCAGGCTGCCAGTGGGGTTCGCGGGGGGCTCCGCCCCCCGGAGGCTGTCGCAATAGAGAGGAACTCACCTCTCTTGCGTGCCCGTGCCCGTGCCCGTGCCCGTGCCCGTGCCCGTGCCCGCGGGGTTTCGTGCCCGTGCCCGTGCCCGGGACGGGCACGGGCACGGGCCCGAATGGGCTGTCGCTGCACTTCGCGACAGCCTCCCTCCACGTTCCCCCGAAGAGGCTCCGCGACGGCGCGCGCTGCTCCTCCCTGCGATCGACAGGGGCCGGACTCGGGTGAGCCGCTCCGCCCACCTCACGCGGGTGCTCGCTCCGGGTCGGTCCAACAGCCACGCCTCGAGAGGACCCGCACTGGCGCGAGGTGCTCCGTGCCGCCCGGCGTTTCGCGACGAGCCGACCCGTGGTCCCCGAGAGCGCCCCCGCCGGCCGGTTTGCGGCGCCCTGCACGCTCATCGCCGCGGAGGGGTAAGATCCCGCCGTGCTGTGGGGCAAGCTGATCGATCAAGACCGCTGCATCGGCTGTCACGCCTGCAGTGTGGCCTGCAAGGCCGAGAACGACGTCCCCCTGGGCGTGTTCCGGACCTGGGTCAAGCAGGTGGACAAGGGGGCCGGCCCGGCGGCCAAGCGCCACTTCGGGGTCCTGCGCTGCAACCAGTGCGAGGACGCCCCCTGCGTCACGATCTGCCCTACGGCGGCCATGCACCGGCGCCCCGACGGGATCGTCGACTTCGCCAAGGACGTGTGCATCGGCTGCAAGGCCTGCATTCAGGCCTGCCCCTACGACGCGATCTACATCGACCCTGCCACCCACACCGCCGCCAAGTGCAACTTCTGCGCGCACCGGGTGGAGGTCGGCCTGGAGCCCGCCTGCGTGGCGGCCTGCCCCACCGAGGCGCTGGTCGTTTCGGACCTCGAGAACCCCACGTCGAGGGTGGCCCGCACGGTGGCCGGGGGCAAGGTGACGGTGCGTAAGCCTCAGCTCGCCACCCGGCCCAAGGTGTTCTACAAGGGCGCCGACGAGAGCGTGCTCGACCCGCGGGCGGCCTCGCGGCCGGCGGTGGGGATCTGGGGACAGAGCCGGGAGTGCGACCCCGAG
>JAWLGW010000018.1:0-19488 GCA_041690735.1 Planctomycetota bacterium | reverse complement strand
ACGAACGGCAGGGCGGCGCGCTCCTGCGCGAGCTCCTGCGGCTCAAGCGGGAGGGGGCCTCGCCCCACAGCCGCGGGATCCTGCAGAAGGAGTTCGGCGCCCGGTCGCACGCGCTGATCGAGCTGCTCGACCGGGGGCTCGACCCCGACCCGTCCACCCGCGCCACCCCGGCGGCGCTCCTCAAGCTGGCGCGGCGCGCCCTCGAGGTGAGCGACCGCGACCGGCCGCCGGGAGAGTATCGGTTCGACGCGCCGGGCAACGGCCTGCGCCTGCGGCAGGGGCTGTTCCCGCCCCCCGACCCGTCGCGGCTGCTGGCCGAGTAGGGGCGCGGGCGCCTCGCGCCCGCGCGGCGGTCTGCGTACAGTGGCGCCCCCTCGGAGGTGACGCATGTCCCTGCGCCGCGCCCCGCTCCTGCTCGCGCCGCTCGTGCTCGCGCCCGCCCTGGCCCGCGCCGCCGACCCGATCCCGCCCTTCCCGCAGGACCGGGTGGCCGTGGCGCCGGGCGTCAGCGACACCTTCGACGGCCTGCGCCGGTTCCTGGCCGAGCGGCAGGACGACCTCGGCGTCGATTACCGGGTGTGCGTGGTCAGCAACTCCGACCCCCAGGGGCGGCAGGGGCGGCAGTACGCCTCCAGCTCGCTGGGCTACGTGGACGCCACCTTCGAGGCCTGGCGGGGGCGCCTCGACGCCGAGAAGGCGGTGGTGGTGGTGCTGGCCCTCGAGAACCGGGGGATCGCGGTCAAGCCGGCCTCGCGGTGGGCGACCCTCGGCTTCGAGCAGCAGCGGGTGGTGCGGGTGATCGAGGGCTCGGCCTTCGCGCAGTACGCCCGGGCGGGCGACTACGCCAAGGCGCTCGAGCGGCTGATCGACGCCGTCGACTTCAACCTGCGCCACCTCGCCGAGCAGGAGCGCGAGCAGATCGCGACCACCAAGCGGCTGCTGACCGAGCTGGGGGACCGTTGGAGCGCGCTGGACCGGGAGCTGGGGGCGCTGGCGCCGCGGTCGCCCGCGGGTGAGCTTCGCCGCCAGCGGGCGGCGGCGGAGCTCGAGCAGGCTTCCGAGCTGTTGCCGACCGCCGAGCGGGCGCTGGGAGACGGGCTGGCCAGCAAGGCCTATCGGACGGTCACCGAGGCCCAGCGCGCCCTGGTGGACGCCAGGCAGGAGCTGAACGTCGCGCAGGAGGCCGAGCGCACGTACGCCGCCCTGGTCGCGCAGGTCCCGGTGGCGGTGGAGGAGGCGCGCGAGCGGCTCCGCGCGCTCCACCTGCCGGGGCAGTTTGCCGCCGCTCCCTTCGGCGTCTCCGACCTGGAGGCGGAGTACGAGGCGCTGGCGGGCAGGCTCGAGCGCGAGGTCGAGGGCCACCTCGGGCGGCGCGACCCGGCGGCCGCCGTGAAGCACGCACAGGGCGTGGTCGCCCGGGCCGAGGCCATGCAGCAGGCCATCGTCCGCCGGGCCGCTGACTATCGCTTCCGCACCCGCACCGTCCCCATGCTGCTCGCCGGCCTGATCGGCCTGCTGGCCGTCGCCGTCCTGGCGGCGCTGCGCATTACGCGGGCGCGTCATCTCCAGGCGGCGCAGGCGCGGCTGGACCACTGGCGGAAGCTGCTGGGTCGGGCCGCCACCCGGCTCCTCGAGCTCGAGGACCAGCACCCCTATCTGTTCGGAGAGGAGGGGCTGCACGAGCGGTTCACCGGCGAGACCGCCGTCCGCTACGAGGAGGTGGGCCGGGCGGTGGACGACCTGTACGCCAGCTTCTCGGTCGCCAAGCAGCTGGCGGTGGAGGCCGAGGGGCGCCTGGGCGAGACGCCGCCGCTGGGGTGGGTCCCCGCGCTCGAGGCCCTGGCGATCCTGACGCGGCGCGAGGTGGTGGTCAGCCGGGAGCAGGTGGAGGACGCCCGCCTGTTCCTGCCCGACATGCGCGAGATCAAGCGCACCGCCGAGGACCTGCTGACGCACATGGACTCGACCTACAGCGCGACCCGCGAGCAGGTGAGGGCGCTGGAGGAGGTGCTGCGGGAGGTGCCCGAGCGGATCAGCGAGGCGGGCGAGGCGCTGGAGGCGGCGGCGCGAGCCCGGGCGGCGGTCGAGGCGGGCGACCTGCCGGTGTCGGCCTTCGACGTCCCCCTCGAGGCGTTGAGCGGCTGGCACCGCGAGCTGGCCTCGCAGGCGAACGTCGACCCCCTCGCCGTCGAGCGGGCGGTGCCCGGCCTGGTGAGCGACGCCCACACCCTCCGCGAGCGGCTGGGGCGCGTGGCCGAGGCCGCCGAGGTCCTGGCGGCGACGATCGGGCAGCGGCTCCCCGCCGCCTGGGAGCGGGTGGAGCGGCTGCGCCGCGAGGAGGGCCTGCGCCTCGAGGAGCCCGGGTTCGAGCCCGAGGCGCTGGTCGAGGCGGCGCGGGTGCAGGCGCGTGAGGCCTCCGCAGCCGCTGGGCGCGGCGACGACGAGGCCGCCGGCGAGCGGGCGGCGCAGGCGCGGGCGGCGGTGGACGAGCTGGAGCGGCGGACCGAGGCGACGGTCGTGTCGCGGCGCGAGACGCCGGCGGCGATCCCCCCCCTGCGCGAGCGGCGCGCGGCGCTGCTGGCGCGGCTGCCGGAGCGGCGCGAGGCGCTGCAGGCGCTGGCCGCCGCGCACGACGCGGCCGCGCTGCAGCCGGCGCTCGACAACGCAGAGGAGGCGGAGCAGGCGCTCAGCTTCGCCGGTCGCTGCCTGGACGGCGCCGAGGGAGCGATCGCCGCCGAGGCGCAGCGCTACCTCGCCGCCGCCGAGCTGGTGCGGCGAGCCGAGGCGGTGCTGGGCGAGGTCGACGCCCTGTACGAAGAGGTGGACGGCAAGGCGGCCGAGCTGGAGGCCGCGCGGGCGGCGGCGGAGGAGGCCCTGTCGGCGGCGCGGTCGATCGTGGAGCGGGTGGAGGCGGGCCGCGCGGTGGACGACTGGCTGTCGGGCGAGACGTTCGAGGAGCTGACCGGGCTGCAGGCGCTGGTGGCGGAGGTCTCCGCCGCGCACGGGGCGGAGCAGCCCCACTGGCCGCGCCTGGCCGAGCGCTCGCGCGCCCTGCGCGAGGAGTCGCAGGCGCTCGAGGGCGAGGTCGAGCGCGAGCGTGAGGCGAGGGACGCGGCGCGCTCGCTGGAGAAGGCGCTCGGCGTCGAGGTCGACACGGTGAGGAAGATCCTGGAGGGCTCCCAGGACGACCGGCCGGAGGCGAACCAGCGGTTCGCCGAGGGCGAGCGCCTGCTGCGCGCGGCGCAGGCCGAGCTGGGGGCCGCGCGGTGCGACTTCGTCGAGGCGCGCGCCGCGCTGCTCTTCGCCCAGCGGGTGCTGGTCGAGGCCCGAGACATGGCGGCGCGGGACCGCCAGCAGGCGCGGGCGGCGCGCAGCGCGATCGCTCGGGCGCAGGCGGCGCTCAACGACGCGGCCGCCGTCTCCTTCTCCTACGGGATCAACCCCAGCCTGGCCAGCGCGCGGTCGAGCGCGGGGACGGCGCGCAGCGCGCTGCGCCGCCAGGAGTACGAGCGAGCGCAGCGCGAAGCTCGGGAGGCCAGCGCCCGCGTCGAGTCCGCCCTCTCGGACGCGCGGGCCCGCGAGCGCAAGGAGCGCCGCCGGAGGCGGGCCGCCGCCGCGCGGCGCGCGTCCTCCAGCAGATCGAGCTCGTGGAGCTCCAGCAGCGCGAGCTCGTGGAGCAGCTCGAGCTCGTGGAGCAGCAGCTCGAGCTCTTCCTCCAGCTTCGGCAGCAGCTCTTCCAGCTACGGCAGCAGCTCGGGGAGCTCGAGCTACGGCAGCAGCTCGGGCGGGTCGAGCTACGGCAGCAGCTCGGGCTACAGCTCCTGGTAGCGCCGACGAGCGCCCCAGCCCTGACTAGCTCGCGCCGACGCGGGCGGCCAGGAAGAACCCTGCCGCGGCGCCGCCGATCCCCAGGACCAGGTTGGCGGCCACGCTCGCCAGGGCGAAGCCGTGCTTGCCCTCGCGCAGCAGCTCCACCGTCTCGAACCCGAAGGTGGAGAAGGTGGTCAGCGAGCCCAGGATCCCGATCACCAGGAACAGCCGCCGCTCGTGGGACAGCTGCCAGCGGTGCTCCGCCAGGCCCAGCAGTACGCCGAGGGCCAGGCAGCCCAGGGCATTGACCGCCAGGGTGCCGCCCGGGAACCCGCTGCCCTTGATCGCCCGCTCCACCCACCCGGCGAGCTGATAGCGCAGCACGGCCCCCAGCGCGCCGCCGGCGGCGACCACCAACACCTCGTTCAGGGCGACCAGCGACATGCGCCCGATTGTAGGGGCGCGTCGCTCGCGTTGCCCCAACCGGGGCTCATGCTCTAACCTGACCCTTCGCGGGGAGCGACGAGTCGACGTGGCCGATCCCTACTGCACCGCCTGCAGCCTGGACAACCCTCCGGGCGCCAAGACGTGCGTCATGTGCTCCCGTCCGCTCCAGCTGCCGGGGCGGCCGCCGGAGCTCCCCCCGCGGCGGCCTCCGGCGCCGGCGGCGGAGCGCCCCTCGGGGCGGATCCCCCCGGACGGCTCGGAGGACCCGACCCGCCGCTTCCACACCGGGCCCCAGCAGCGACCCGCCACGGGCCGGCAGCCGGTGCCGGGGCGGCGCGGGCCGCCGACCGGGGGCCCGCGCCCTGGCGGTCCCGGCGGCAAGCCGGCGCCCTTCGCCGCCCTGTCGGCCGAGGAGCGGTCGGCGCTGCCCCCGCCGCCTGCGCGGGGGGCCACGCCGTCGCCGCCCGCCGCCGCCGCCGAGGCGCCGCAGGGGCCCCTGCTGGGGTGGCTCTCCTGCCCGCCCTTCCGGCCGGTGCCGGTCGGCCCCAAGCCGGTGGTGATCCTGGGGCGGAGCCGCGAGTGCGACATGATCCTGCCCCACTCCAGCGTGTCGCGGCAGCACGTCGTGGTGCGGGCCCTGGGGGGCAAGGCGGTGGCCGAGGACCGCTCCAGCTACGGGACCTGGCTCAACAACAAGCGGATCGTGTCGGCGGAGCTGAGCCCGGGGGACGCCCTGACCGTGGGCCCGTACGAGGTCCTGTTCAAGGGGCAGCGGGAGATCAAGCGCGAGCAGGGGGAGGAGGAGACCAAGCCCTTCGCGGTGCCGGCCTCCAGCGAGGCCATGAACGGCCGCCTGGAGAAGGTGGCCCTCGACGAGGTGATCCAGCAGATCGAGTTCTACAAGAAGACCGGCACCCTGCGCGTGTTCACCGACGACTTCGACGGGATCCTGGTGGTCTACGAGGGCTCGCCCATGTACGCCGAGGCCGAGGACGGCGCCAAGGACGCCGAGGTCGTGTACCGCATGCTGTGCATGGCGAGCGGCAACTTCAGCTTCATGTCGAAGGTCGAGGCCGGCGAGATGCGCATGGCGGGCACCAGCCTCACGGCGCTCCTCATGGAGGGGAACCGCCTCAAGGACGAGGCGCAGGCCTAAGCGGCCAGGGCGATCACCGCCGCCTGACGGCCGGTGGCGGCGCCCTCGGCCCGGTGGGAGAAGAAGCGGGGGTCCTGGGCGGTGCAGCCGCCCGCTCGCTCGATCGCGCCTACGCCTGCCCGCTCGAGCTGCTCCGCGACCGCCGCGCCGAGGTCCACGTGGGGCGCCCCGTCGGGCTCAGCGCGGGTGCAGAAGCGGGCCTCGGTGAGGCCGGCGGCGACCAGCGCCTGGACCACCTCCTCGCCCACGCGGTAGGCGGCGCCCGAAATGTGTGGCCCGATCGCCGCCACCATCTCGCTCGCCGCGGCCCCAGTCTCCTCCACCAGGCGCTCCACGGCGGCGGCCACCACACCCGCGGCGGTGCCCCGCCAGCCCGAGTGCACGGCGGCCACGCCGCCCGGCGCCGACAGCAGGACCGGCACGCAGTCGGCCACCCGGATCGCCAGCACGACCCCGGGTCGGGTGGTGACCAGCGCGTCCCCGGCGCCCAGGGGCGTGAACGGCCCGCGAGGCCGGCCGACCCGCACCACCTCGCGCCCGTGCACCTGCTCGATCAGCGCGATTTGCTCGGCGCGCCAGCCGGGTCGCAGCGCCGCCGCCACCCGCCCCCAGTTCTCCGCCAGGTCGGCGTCCGACTCACCGGGGCGGCGGGCGAGGTTGAGGGTCGAGAGCGGCCCGCGCGACACGCCGCCCACGCGGCAGGTGAAGCCGCCCGGCACGCCGCGCCGCTCGAGGAGCCGCGAGGGCAGGAGGGGACAGGGGATCGCCATGCCTTCCGTATCGGCGCGCGGCGGGGCGCGGCTGAACCGCGCGTCAGGCCAGCTGCACCGGCTGATCGACCAGCTCTCGCGCCGCCGCCTCGATCTCGGCCTGGCAGGGCAGCACCTTCTCCATGGCCGGCCCCAGGGGAATGTAGGTGTCGTGGGCGGCGACCAGGGCCGTGCGCACCTCGCCGCCGCACCGCTCGCTGATCGCGGCCACCACCGCCTCGCCCAGGCCGCCGGCGCGGCGGCACTCGTCCACCACCAGCACCCGTCCGGTGGCGCGGGCGTGCAGCTCGATCCGGCTGAGGTCGAGGGGCGCCAGCCAGCGCAGGTCGAGCACCCGGGCGGTGATCCCCTCGGCGGCCAGGGCCTTGGCGGCCTTGAGCGACAGGTACAGCCCGTTGGCGTAGCTGACGATCGTCAGGTCGGTCGCGTCCTCGTGGTACACCCGGGCTTCGCCCAGGGGGATCGCCTCCCCCTCGGCCGGGTAGTCCGACAGCCACAGGCCGTCGCCGGGCTCGTACAGGTCCTTGGTCATGTAGAGGGCGATCGGCTCCAGGAAGGCGGTCACCCGCCCGTCCACGGCGGCCAGAGCCAGGCAGGTGCGCAGCATGGCCACCGCCTCGTCCCCGCGGGCGGGGGCGGCGATCACCAGCCCCGGCACGTCGCGCAGGACCGCCACGCTGTTGTCGTTGTGGAAGTGGCCGCCGAAGCCCTTCTGGTAGGCGAAGGAGGCGATCCGCACCACCATGGGGTTCCTGAACTGGTCCTCGCTGAAGAACTGCAGCGAGCAGGCCTCGCCCCGCAGCTGGTCCTCGGCGTTGTGGAGGTAGGCCAGGTACTGGATCTCGGGGATCGGCAGGAAGCCGAGGTGGGCGGCCCCGATCGCCAGGCCCAGGATCCCCTGCTCGTCGAGGAGGGTGTTGAACACCCGGGCCGGGCCGAAGTTGCGCCACAGGCGGGCGGTGACGTGGTACACGCCGCCCTTGCGGGCCACGTCCTCGCCGAACACCAGGGCCTGGGGGTACTTGTCGAGGGCCTCGTGCAGGGCCCGGTTGAGCATGGCCGCCATGTGGCGCTGGCGGCCGATCGCCTGACGCGGTTGATAGCCGCAGGCCCGCTGCGCCTCCTCGCGCACCTCGGCCGGGCTGTAGGGAGCGAGGGGGCGCATGACCTCGGCCGGCGTCTCGAGCTTGGGCCGGTCCACGAGCTCCTCGGCCGTGTCGTCGACCTGGTGGCGGACCCGGTCGTGGAGCTCCAGCAGCTCGGCGGCGGTCCGGATCCCCCGGCGCAGGATCACCCGGGCCGTCGCCAGCAGGGGGTCCCTCTGCTCGCCGGCCTCGATCTCGCCGCGGGAGCGGTATTCGTCCTCGATGTCGCTGCCGGCGTGGCCCAGCAGGCGGTTCACCGCCAGGTGCAAGAACACCGGGCGCCGCTCGTTGCGCACCAGGTCCACCGCGTAGGTGGCCTTGCGATAGGTGTCGAGCAGGTCGAGGCCGTCGGCCGCCACGTACTCGATCCCGGGGCGCCCGCGCATGCTGGTCTCGATCCACCCGGGCGGGGTGGGGACGCTGATCCCCAGGCCGTTGTCCTCGCACACGAACAGGATCGGGATCGGCAGCCGCTGGTAGGCGGTCCAGGAGGTGACGTTGAAGGCGCCCTGAGCCGTGCTGTGGTTGACCGAGGCGTCGCCGAAGGAGCACACCACCAGGCTGTCGCGGGGTACCGGCATGTCGAGGCCCATGCGGTAGCCGCGGTCGATCGCCAGGGCCGCCCCCACCGCCTTGGGCAGGTGCGAGGCGATCGTGCTGGTCTGGGGCGGCACCCACCCCCCGGCGCTGCCCCACACCTTGTGGCGGCCGCCCGACACCGGGTCGTCGGACGAGGCCATGAGGCCCAGCAGGGTGTCGCGGACCCGGTCGGCGCCGGGCACCTCGCGCAGGCGCTGCGCCATGAGGGCGCCGCTGCGGTAGTGCAGGAACGAGGGGTCGGTGGGGCGGGTCAGGTCGCCCAGGACCACGTTCCCCTCGTGGCCGCAGCTGGCGATCGTGTAGTAGCTGAGGTCGCGCGCCTTGAGCCGGCGCGCCGCCAGGTCGAGGTGGCGCGACACGAGCTGCGACTCGAACAGCTCCACCAGCTTCTCGGGGGGGAGGGGCAGGGGGACGTCGGCGAGGGGCAGGTCGTCGCCGCCTGCGAGCAGGAACTCACGCAGACGCTGCTCGACCCGCTGGGTGCGCTCGGTGATCATGCCGGCAGTACGCCGTGGAGCCGAGGCGGTGTCAAGAGCGGCCGGGAGCCTCCTCGGCCCGGTCGAGGTCGATCACCAGCAGCCCGTGCGCGACCGCGACCGCGGCGGGCTGGGGACGGACCGGACCGGGCAGGGGGACCTCGACCGTGAAGCTACCGACGCGGCGGGTGCTGAACAAGAGCGCCGCGGGCGGGGCGCTGGGGACGAGGTGCAGGTGCGCTCGCAGGTGAGGGCCCTCCACCTCCAGCTCGATCCCGCGTGCGCTCGTCAGGCCCGGCGCCTCCACCCGCACCCGCCAGCCGCCGGCGCGCTCCAGCACCTCCAGCGGCAGCGAGGCGCCGCCGAGCGCTCCTCCGCTTGACCCGGCGGAGCGTTCGGCGACCAGGTTCCAGAGCCCGCGCACCAGCAGGTAGCCGGTCAGGCAGCCGATCCAGGTGGCGAGGGCGACCTGAGGGGCCTCGTCCCGCCACCGCTCCAGCCCCCGCGCGTGGACCTCCAGCAGCAGCCCCAGCGCGAAGGCGAGGGAGTAGCCGCTGAGCGGCGCCAGGGGACGAAGCCCGCGCTCGATCGCCGCGAGCGTCGCGACCATGCTGACGTGCATGAGGCACAGCACGACGGTCGCGGACTCATCGCTCGCAAGCTCCAGGGCGCGGGCGGCGAAGACGCCCGCCCCAAGGCCCTGGACCGCGGCGGCGCTCGTCAGGACCTCGAGCCGGAGCCGTGAGCCGTCGCTCGATCGTCCCCGCGCCGCCGCCGCCAGCGCCAGCGCGACCGCCACCAGCTGCAACGCGAGCCAGCCGGTGAGGCCTAGCCACACGACCTCGTTCGTCCGCGGCGAGTAGGTCCAGGTCCAGGTCCAGGTCCACTCGCTGGGGCGGGTGAAGCACAGCAGGAGCAGCAGCCCCGACGCCACCCAGCTCGCTGCCGCGTACGGCTGGTAGTGCGCGGGCGAGGCTGCCAGCACCTTGCAGCGGGGGTGCAGCGCGCTCACTCCCCCACCGGCGCGACCTGCACGCGCAGCAGTCCATGCTCCACTCCGACCGACCAGGGCGGGTCCTGCAGGAGTCGCGGCAGCTGCACCTCGACTGGGAACCGCCCCGAGGCGCGGGTGGTGAACACCGTCTCCGCCGCGGGGGCCGCCGGCCGCGGGACCAGCAGGCGCAGGGTGGGCCCCTCGACCTGCGCCTCGACCCCGGCCGTGTCGGCGAGACCCGGCGCCTCCACGACCACCACGTAGCTGCCGTCCTGCACCACGACCTCGACGGGCAGCGGCGTCCGCCCCCGCGCCTCGCGGCGCGGCACCGCGGTGCGCTGGTTCAGCTCCAGCAGCGCCCGCAGGACCATGAAGCCGACGGGCGCCGCCAGCATCAGCACGATCCCCAGCAGCAACGCGTCGGGCGCGTACCGCTCGCGGAACCCGCCCATGAGGAGGCGGGCGAAGGCGACGAGCGTCCCGGTCGCGACCGCCGCAGTGAGGGCGAGGATCGGCGCCTTGCCTCGCTCGGTCGCGACGAGGACCGCCCCGGCGGCCACCAGCAGCAGGAGCGACAGGCCGCCCCCGGCGTCCGCGGTCCCCACCTCTGTCAGCCAGGCGCCGAACGCACCCACGCCGGCGCCAAAGCTGGGCAAGGCCACCCACAGGGCCCAGACGCTCCGCCACCAGCTGACCGACGGCGGGGCGCCCCGCCGCGCCTCGCGAACGAACAGGAACAGCGCCAGCGCGGGCGTCGCTAGCCCCAACGCCGCCCCCACCGCGAGGAGCAGCCCGTCGGGCAGTGGGGAGGTCCAAGGCAGCGCGGGCCAACCGTTGACGGCGGCTCGCTGCGAGACCTGCCCGAACATGAACAGGCCGATCGCGCCCATGCCCAGCAGGGCCATGCGGGCGTGACGTTGGGCGCAATCGAGCTGCTGCGGCGTCACGGCCCCGGATGCGCCCGGGCCGCCTCCGCCAGGACCTGCGCGAAGGTCCAGCAGTCCTGGTAGCTGTTGTACAGCGGCGCCGGCGCCACCCGGATCACGTCGGGGCGGCGCAGGTCGCAGATCACGCCCGCCGCCCGCAGGCGCCCGAACAGCTCCTCGGCGTGCGGCGCCCGGATCGACAGCTGACAGCCGCGCTGCGCCGGGTCGCGGGGGGTGATCAGCTCGAAGTTGCCGCCTTCGATGCGGTCGATCAGGAACTCCAGGTATCCCGTCAGCTGCACCGAGGCCGCCCGCAGGGCCGGCATGCCGCCCGCCTCGGCGAACACCTCCAGCGACACCCGCAGGGGCGCCAGGGCCAGGATCGGCGGGTTGCTCAGCTGCCAGGCGTCGGCGGCGGCGACCGGCGTGAAGGTCTCGTCCATCTGGAACCGGGTGGCGGGGTCGTTCCCCCACCAGCCCTCCAGGCGGGGCAGGCGGCGGAAGGCCTCGAAGGCCTCGCCCCCCTCGCGCCCGAGGTGGCGCTCGTGGACGAAGGCGCCGGCCACCGCGCCCGGGCCGCTGTTGAGATACTTGTAGGAGCACCAGGCGGCGAAGTCGACGTTCCAGTCGTGGAGGCGCAGCTCCACGTTGCCCGCCGCGTGGGCGCAGTCGACGCCCACCACGCAGCCCTTGGCGTGCGCGGCGCGGGTCAGGCGCTCCACGTCGTACAGCTGCCCGGTCTGGTAGTTGACCCCCTGCGAGAGGACCAGCGCGATCGAGTCCCCTTCCCGCTCCAGCAGGGCCTCGGCGTCCTCGCTCCGCAGGGTCCGCTCGCCCGGGCGCGGCTCGAGCCACACCACCGCCTGCTCGGGGTCGAACCCGTGCAGGCGGGCCTGGCTCTTGACCGCGTACACGTCCGAGGGGAAGCAGGGCCGCTCGAGCAGGATCCGGTAGCGCTCGGCGGTTGGCCGGTAGAAGGAGACCATCAGCAGGTGCAGGTTGGCGGTCAGGCTGTTCATGACCGCCACCTCGTGGGGCTGCGCCCCCACGACGGGGGCCATGAGGTCGCGCACCGGCGCGTGGTAGCTGTACCAGGGGTGGGCCGCCTCGAAGTGCCCCTCCACCCCCAGCGAGGCCCAGTCGGCGAGCTCCTGCATCATGGCCATCTCGACCGCGCGCGGCTGGAGGCCGAGCGAGTTGCCGCACAGGTAGGTCGAGGGCCGGCCGTCCTCGTGCGCCGGGCTGGGGGGAATGAAGAAGCTGTCCCGCAGCTCCTGCAGGGGGTCCGCGGCGTCGAGCCGGCGGGCGTCCTCCTCGGCGGGCCCAAAGCCCGAGGCGTCGACCTGCGTCACCGGCCCTCCTCTCCCAGCCCCTCGGCCGAGCGGCCGAGCCACTCCAGGGCGGCGCCGCTGAGCAGGGTGGCCTTGGTCTCGTCGGACAGGTCGTCCATGGACTCGATCAGCGACCCCGGCACGTGCTCGCCCAGGGGGAACGGGTAGTCCGAGCCCAGCGCCACCCGCCCGGCGCCCATGAGCCCGACGAGGTAGCGCAGCACCTCGGCGTCGAGGACCAGCGAGTCGACCCAGAACTTGCCCAGATAGCTGCGGGGGGAGCAGGGGTTGTCGACCGCGCACAGGTCGGGCCGGACGTCGAACCCGTGCTGCACCCGGCCGATCGTGGCCGGGAAGGAGCCGCCCCCGTGGGCGAAGGCTACCCGCAGCTCGGGCAGGCGCTCGAACACCCCGCCGAAGATCATGGAGCAGATCGCGCGGCTGGTCTCGGCGGGCATGCCGACCAGCCAGGGCAGCCAGTAATTGGGCATGGCGTCCTTGCCCATCATGTCCCAGGGGTGGACGAAGACCGCCGCCCCCAGCTCCGCCGCCCGCTCGAACACGCAGAACAGCTCGGGCGCCTCGAGGTTCCAGGAGCCGACGTGGCTGCCGATCTCGATCCCCGCCAGGCCCAGCTCGTTCACGCACCGGTCCAGCTCGCGGCAGGCGAGCTGGGGGTCCTGCAGGGGCACGGTGCCCAGGCCCAGGAACCGGCGCGGTCGCTCCCGCACGATCCCGGCGATGTGGTCGTTGAGCAGCCGGCTCAGGTCGAGGGCGTCCTTGGGCTTGGCCCAGTAGCTGAACATGACCGGCACCGTCGACAGCACCTGCACGTCGACGCCGTGGCCGTCGCACTCGGCGGCGCGCACCGCCGGGTCCCAGCAGTTGGCCTCGACCTCTCGGAAGAAGGTGTCGCCCTTCATCATCCGGGCGCAGCCCGCCTTGTGGTGGTCGAGGCGAATGAACCCCCCGTAGCCGTAGCGCTGCGCCAGGTCGGGCCACCGCTCCGGCAGGATATGGGTGTGAATGTCGACCTTGAGGGGCTTGCTCACGCGGCGCCTCAGCCGATCTGGGCGGGCGGCTGCGCCTCGCCCGGCTTCTCGACCTGGGCGCCGCAGGCCTCGCAGGTCCGCAGGGCGTCGTCGCCCCAGAACCGCTCCATGATCACCTTGAGGTCCTGCGCGATGTTCTCCAGCTCGAACCGCGCCTGGTGGACGATCTGGTGGCAGGCGTCGCAGTACCAGCGCAGCTCGTCCTGCTGGCCGTCGGGCCGCTTCTGCTCGATCACCAGACCCACGGTGCCGGCCGAGCGCTGCGGCGAGTGGGGGACGTTCTTCGGCAGCAGGTAGATCTCGCCCTCGCGGATCACGATGTCGTGCGGCTTGCCCGTGTCAGGGTGAATGATCCGCAGGACGATGTCCCCCTGCAGCTGATAGAAGAACTCCTCGGTGGGCTGCACGTGGTAGTCGTTGCGGGCGTTCGGCCCGCCGACCACCATTACGATCGTCTCCCGATCGTCGGTCCACACCGCCTTGTTGCCGACGGGGGGCCGGAGGAGCTCGCGGTGCTCCTCGACCCACTGCCTGATGTTGAGCGGCGTGAACATGGCGGCCTCCTGCGGAGTCGGTTTGGGGGGGCGTCGGCATTACAACGGCCCGCGGACACCCCCGCAAGGAGGCCGCCCGGCGCGCTCCAGCGCACCCTGCCGGTGTGCGAGCATGGGCGCCTCGCTGATACGGCAAGGAGCTGCACGTGACCGACCGACCCCTCTCGGGCAAGCACGCCCTGGTCTGCGGCGCCAGCGCGGGGATCGGCCGCGCGACGGCCCTGGCGCTGGCCGCGGCCGGGGCCGAGGTGACGGCGCTGGCGCGCTCCGAGCGCAAGCTGGAGGCGCTGCTGCCCGAGCTGGAGGCGGCGGGGGCCCCCCGCGCCCACGCCCTGCAGGCCGACCTCGACGACCGGCCGTCCCTGGCGGCCGTGGTGGCGGCCTCCCTCGCCAGGCACGGACCGGTGCAGGTGCTGGTCAACAACAGCGGCGGTCCTGCCGCCGGACCCCTCCTCGAGGCGCACGAGGACGAGTTCCTGCAGGCGTTCGGGCGCCACGTGCTGGCGCCGCACCTGCTGGTGAAGGAGGTGCTGCCGGGCATGAAGGAAGCCGGCTACGGGCGGATCATCAACGTGATCTCGACCTCTGTGCGCGAGCCGATCGCCAACCTCGGCGTGAGCAACACCGTCCGCGGCGCCGTCGCCTCCTGGGCCAAGACCCTCTCCCGCGAGCTCCCCCCGGGCATTACCGTGAACAGCGTGCTCCCGGGCTTCACCGACACCGAGCGCCTGGGCCGCCTGGCCGCCAGCATGGCCGACAAGTCCGGCACCACCCCCGAGGCGGTCCACGACCGCTGGCTGGGCATGGTCCCCGAGGGACGCCTGGGCCGCCCCGAAGAGCTGGGCGCCGCGATCGCCTTCCTGGCCTCGCCAGCCGCCAGCTACATCCGCGGGGTGTGCCTGCCGGTCGACGGGGGCCGCCTCAACGCGATCTAAGGGCGAGGGCGCCGGCCGCGCGCTTCAACTGCTTCGCTCGTGGTCGGACGCCGTGCAGGTGCACGGGGCGATCGTGCGTCGGCCGCACGAAGTGGCCGTACACGTGTACGGGGCGATCGTGCGTCGGCCGCGCGAAGCGGCCGTCGGCCAGGAGCAGCTCGCTCCGCCCGCCGCGCTCCCGGACTGAGGCCAGCCGATCCTGCAGGCGCAGCCGCAGCCACCCGGCGTCGGCCAGGTTGGCGTCACGGCCCGGCGGTGTCGTGGCGGAGGATGGCGAGGGTGGTGTACTCGGTGAACAGGTCCACCCGGCTGAGGATCACCAGGATGAAGCCGACGGTGAACGCGTTGGCGCCGCTCGCCCGGCAGCTGATCGCCCAGGTTGAGGCAATCGGTCTGGAGCATCGGCGCCGTCCGTCGCCCTGCCTCGGCCCGGCACGAGCTCGGCGGGTATCCTGAGGCGGATCGCAGAGGAGGTGCGGTGAGCAGCGAGGCCGGCAGCAGGACGGAGAGCGACGCCCGCGTCCTCGGCAACTGGATCGGCGGCGAGCCGGTTCCGCCCAAGGACGGGCGGCTGCTCGAGGACGTGGACCCGGCCACGGGTCAGGTGGCGGCGCGGATCCCCCAGAGCAGCGCCCAAGACGTGGACGCGGCGGTCGCGGCGGCCGAGGCCGCCTTCGTCGACCCGGCCTGGGCGAACGCAGGCACCGAGACGCGGGCCCGCCTGCTGGACGCGATCGCCGACCGGATCGAGGGCCGGCTCGAGGAGCTGGCCCTGCTCGAGTCGCTCGACACCGGCAAACCGGTGCGCCTGGCCCGGACCGTCGACATTCCCCGGGCCGTCGCCAACTTCCGCTTCTTCGCCGGGGCGATCCGCCACGAGCGCTCCGACCTGCACGCCATGCACGGCGGCCCGGCCGGCGCGGCGGGCGCCCTCAACTACACCCTGCGCCGACCGCTGGGCGTGGTGGGTCTGATCACGCCCTGGAACCTGCCCCTGTACCTGCTCACCTGGAAGACCGCCCCGGCGCTCGCCGCCGGGAACGCCGTGGTCGCCAAGCCGAGCGAGCTGACGCCCCAGACCGCCGACGCCCTGGCCGCGATCGTGGCCGAGGCGGCCGCGAGCCTCGGCCTCCCCCGCGGCCTGTTCTCGCTGGTCCACGGCCTGGGGCCCGAGGCGGGCAAGCGCCTGGTCGAGCACCCCCGCGTCCGGGCCGTCTCCTTCACCGGCGGGACCGAGACCGGGCGCCGGGTGGCCGCCGGGGCGGCGCCGCAGTTCAAGAAGCTCAGCCTGGAGCTGGGCGGCAAGAACCCGACCCTGGTGTTCGCCGACTGCGACCTGGAGCGCACGGTGGAGGGGGTGGCCCGGGCGGGCTTCGCCAACCAGGGGCAGATCTGCCTGTGCGGCTCGAGGCTGCTGGTGGAGCGCTCGATCCACGACGCCTTCGTGGAGCGCCTGGTGGAGCGGGTGCAGGCCATGAAGGTCGGCGACCCGCGGGCGGAGGAGAGCGACCTGGGCTCGCTGGTGTCGCAGGCCCACCGCGAGAAGGTGGAGGGCTACCTCGACCTCGCCCGGGCCGAGGGGGGCGAGGTGCTGTGCGGCGGCGAGCGCCCGGACCTGCCGGCGCCCTTCGACCGGGGCGCCTTCGTGACCCCGGCGGTGGTCACCGGGCTGACCCCCGAGTGCCGCACGGCCCAGGAGGAGATCTTCGGCCCCGTGGTCTCGGTGCACCCCTTCGCGGACGAGGCGGCGGCGCTCGCGATCGCCAACGGCGTCCGCTACGGCCTGTCGGCCTCGGTGTGGACTCGGGACCTGTCACGGGCTCACCGGGTCAGCGCCGCCCTGGAGTGCGGGCTGGTGTGGGTCAACACCTGGCTGCTGCGCGACCTGCGCGTCCCCTTCGGCGGCGTCAAGGAGAGCGGGGTGGGTCGCGAGGGAGGCCGCTACTCGCTGGAGTTCTTCAGCGAGTCGAAGAACGTGTGCGTCCAGCTGTAGGCTCGGATTCTCCTGGAGGCCCAATGAGCGAGCGCGACGACGTGTTCATGGCGCCCGGCGCGCCGGCGCCGGTGGGCGCCTACCCCCACGCCCGGCGGGTGGGGGACCTGCTGTTCCTGTCGGGGGTGGGGCCCCGGCAGCCGGGCACCGACGCGATCCCGGGCGGCCCGATCGTCGATGAGGCGGGGGCGCCCCGCGAGTACGACGCCGCCGCCCAGACCCGGGCCACCATCGAGAACGTCAGGTCGATCCTGGACGCCGCCGGCTCGTCCCTCGACAAGGTGGTCGACGTCATGGTGTTCCTGGTCGACATGAAGCGCGACTTCGCCGCCATGAACGCCATCTACAAGGAATACTTCGAGGCGGTCCGCGCCACCCGCACCACCGTCGAGGTCGGCGCGCTCCCCACGCCGATCGCGGTGGAGCTCAAGGTGATCGCCACGGTGTAGGAGCGCCATGAGGCTGATCGACATCTCGCCCCTGGTCTCGCCGGCGACCGCCGTGTGGCCGGGCGACGTCCCCTTCCGCCGCGACGTCGCCCTGAGCATCGACGGCGGCGATCACCTCGAGCTGAGCTCGATCACCTCCACCGTGCACGTGGGGGCCCACGCCGACGCCCCCAGCCACTACCTTGGCGGCGGGCAGACGATCGGCGAGCGCGACCTCTCCTATTACTACGGGCCCTGCCAGGTGGTCGAGGTCGCCCTGCCGCGCGGGGACCGGATCCTCCCCGAGCACCTGCCGGGGCCGATCGCGGCGCCGCGGGTGCTGTTCAAGACCGGCTCCTTCCCCGACCCCGACGCCTTCAACCAGGACTTCAACAGCCTCTCGCCGGCGCTGGTCGAGCGCCTGCACCAGACGGGCGTGGTGCTGGTGGGGATCGACACCCCCTCGGTCGACCCCTTCGCCTCCAAGGCGCTCGAGAGCCACCAGGTCCTGGCCCGCCACGACATGGCGAACCTCGAGGGCCTGCTGCTCGAGGGGGTGGGGCCCGGGCGGTACACCCTGGCCGCCTTCCCCCTCCGCCTGGCCGGCGCCGACGCCTCGCCGGTGCGGGCGGTGCTGATCGCGAGCGATCGGTAGCGAGGACGCCGGGCGCCAGCAGCGCCCGGCGGCACCCACCGGCTTTGGCCGCGCCGTTTGCGCGGGGAGAGGGAGGTCGCCGCGGGGAGCCGGGGGTCGGACGCCGCGCGACCGCCATCAGCGGGCGCGCCACGCGCCAAGGAGCCGATCATGACCCATTCCCGTCGACGCGGTCGTCGCCGCTGGGCCCTCTCGTCCCTGTCCCTGTCGGCCTGCCTGGCCTTCGGCCTCGCCGGCTGTGACGACGGCACCGAGGGCTACTACGACACCTACGAGGAGGACACCGGCGAGGAGATGCAGCGGGAGGTGCCCCCGCTGACCGAGACCGAGCCGTCTCCCCAGGACGCGGAGCTGGACAGGCGCGGCCCCGTGATCCAGGACGAGGGCGCCACCGACGAGGTCAGCCCGTTGGAGCCCGGGGCTCCTGAGCAAGGGTTCGAGGGCGAGCAGCGCGGCACCCTGGAGCCGGAGCCGGGGCTCGCCCCCGAGGAAGGCGGCGCGCTGCCCCAGGAGGACCAGGAGGGCCTGCAGCAGGAGCCGCAGGGCGGCAGCCAGCAGGGCCAGCAGGGATCGACGGGCGGGTGACCGCGGGATCCTCGAGCACCGGCCGCCGCCGCGGTGTGGTTCGCTGGGTCCCGCCGGGGAGCGGCGGACCCTGAAGGTGCAGCTGCAGCCGGGCAGCGCTCGGCAGCGGGGCGGGAGGCTCTCCCTCCCGCCCTCATGCCGCGGCTACATGCCGAACAGGTGCACCGTCGCGCGGCCCTTGCGCGGGCTGCGGGAGCGGTACACGAGCTCGACCTTGCGGATCACCCGCGCCTCGCCCGGCAGGTCGATCGCGCGGGTCTCGCCGCCGGCGGCGATCACGGCCCGCACGTTCACGTCATGGCGGGTCCCGTCGCCGAAGGTGACCGCGAGGTCGAGGAGCTCGATCCCGTTGTCGCGGACCGCCAGCTTGATCTTGCGGAACCGGCCCTCCTTGGCGGTCACCAGGATCGTGTCGCGCTCGGCCCGGCGCTGCACCTGCCGCTGACCGAGGTGCTCCCACCTGGCGGGCGCGGGCTGCTCCTTCGCCTCCTCGCGGGGCGACTCCCCCTCCTGGAGGCCGAACACCTTCACCAGCGCCCGCCCCTGGCGGAGCTTGCCCTTGGTGCGGTACATCAGCTCGATCTTGTGGATCGTGCGGGCGGCGCCGGGCAGGTCGATCGGCCGCGTCTCGCCGCCCGCGGCGAGCTGCTGACGCACCTGCACGTCCTGCGTCCCGCCGTTGCCGAAGTGCACCTTGAGGTCGACCACCTCGATCGCGTTCTCGAGCACCTTGAGCTTGATCCGGCGGAAGGTGCCCCGCGCGCCCGTGACCGGGATCACATCGCGGTCCCCCGCGAAGTCGACCTTGCGTTCGCCCAGGAGGACCCACTCGACCTGCTTGGGAGCCTCCTTCTTGACCTCCTCCTTCTCCGCCGGCGCCCCGGCGCGCTGGCCCCACAGGACGACGTGCGCCCGGCCGCGGCGCCGCCGGCCGTCGGTCTTGTAGATCACCGTCACCTTCTCGACCCCGCGGGCGTCTCCCTTGAGGTCGATGGCCCGGGTGTGGCCGCCGGCCTGGATCCGCGCGCGCACCGGCACGTCCTGCACGCCGCCGTTGGCGAAGTGCACCTTGAGGTCGACCACCTCGATCCCGTTCTGCTGGACCTCGAGGCGAATCCGCTCGAACGTCCCCCGCGGCCCCACCGGGATCACGTCCCGATCCGCGCCGAAGGCGACGGTCCGCTCGCCGAGCTTCTCCCACTCACCAGCTCGCGCCTGGCCGGCCATGAGCGCCATCAGCGCTGCCGCCGCGAACGCCTGTCCCCAACGCTTCATCGAGCACTCCTCCGCCGCCGCGCGGCGGGCCCTCTTTTCGAGGAGGGGGTCGCTCCCGTCAAGGGCCTCGGTACACTCCCGCCCGTGCGGCGCGAGCGAGTGCGGGCGAACGGGCTCTCCTTCGAGGTCCTGCGGGCGGGCGACGGCCCCCGCGCCGCGCTCCTGCTGCATGGCTTCCCCGACGACCCCCGCTCCTTCGCGCCCGTGCTGGAGGGGCTGGCCGCGGCCGGCTACCGGGCGATCGCGCCCTGGCTGAGGGGCTACCCGCCATCCGACTCCGCCCCCGACGGCGACTACGGAGTCGACGCCCTGGCGGACGACGCCGTGGCCCTGGCCCGCTCGCGCGGCGCCGAGCG
>JAWLGW010000017.1:0-19528 GCA_041690735.1 Planctomycetota bacterium | reverse complement strand
GCTGCTCTACGACATGAACCTGCGCGGTTTTCTGGTGGTGGTGCTGCTGATCGTGGCCATCGTGCTGGGCCTGTTCCTGCTGGATCAATATGCCCAGGTCTGGGACTCGATCCAGCGGGCGCTGAGGTCGAGGGCCCGCGCCGCATCCGGATCGAGCTCGGCGCCCAGGAGCGCCGCGGCCACCGCCAGGTTCACGCCGCGCACCACCAGGGCCGGGCTCCAGGCGGCGAGGCCGGTCACCAGCGGGAGCGGATCGTCGGGGGCCGGCGCCAGGCGGGTGAGGGCGCAGGCCGCTGGGCGCCCGGCCCAGGCCGCCACCTCCAGCCGCTCCCGGTCCAGCTCGCCGCGGCGCATGCGCGCCGCCAGGAAGGCGGCCTCGTCGGCCAGGGAGCCGCTCTCCTTCCAGCGTCGCTCGAGCTCGCGCAGCGCCGTGTCGCTCATGCGGCGGCCGACTCCTCCGCGAGCACCCACGGCAACAGGTCGGCCGCCACGGCGCGCCGCAGGGGGCGGTCGCCGTCGGCCCGAGCCCGCAGCGCGGCCGCCACCGTGGCGGCCGCGCCGCGCCCCGCCTCGGCCGGCCCCGGCCCCGGCAAGCCGAGGAGCGCGGGCGCGCCGGCCCCCTCGGCAGGGACCGGCGGCGCGTCCCCGACCTCCCCCACCTCACCGCTGGCGCAGGCCGCGGCCAGCCCGACCGCCTGCCGCAGCGCCTCGAGGCGGGCGTCCTGCCGCAGCAGCTCCGCCCGCGCGGCGATCACGGTCTCGCGCGGGCCCCAGCCGTCGGGGACCCGCCGCGCGGGAGGCACCGGCGACTCCAGGGTCACCACGGCCAGCGCCGCGCGCTCGAGCGCCAGGGCGTGGGTGGGGCAGGGGCAGCGCAGCCAGGCCTCGGCGACCTCCAGGGTGGAGGCCGGCACCGGCAGCTCGCCCCACGCCCAGCGGGCCGCGGCCAGCGCCGCCCGCAGCGCCGCCGGCCAGCCCCAGCGTCGCAGCTCCTCCACCCAGCGCGTGGGGGAGGTCGGCTGCGCGGGCACGCCCGGCGCCGCCAGCCGCGCGGCGGAGTGGCCGAGGTAGGCGGCCAGCTCGACCCGCTCGGCGGTGAGCTGGCCGCGGCGGACCTTGGCCCGCAGCAGCTCGACGGCGGCCGCTGCATCGCCCGCGGCCGCCGCGCGCTCGAGGGTGCGCAGCCGGGCGTCGCTCATGGTGCGATGGTAAGCGAACGAGGGCGATCGCCGCGGTCGGATGTGGGCGGGGAGGCGTCAGGGCAGCTCGATCCACAGCGCCACCAGCAGGGTGTGGTGACCCAGCTCGTCGCGCGGGCCCCGGACGTGCACCACCTCGAACAGGTAGCCCGCCTCGATCCGGAGCTGGCGCCAGGGCATGAAGCCGAAGCCGGCGAAGGTCCGGTTGCGGTCGAACCCGCTGGGCTGGCTGATCGTCGCCCGGCTCTCGGGAACGCCTTCGGGGCGCCCCCAGTGCGTCGTGTTGAGCCCCACGAAGACCTCGTCCCACACCACCGCGTACCAGCTCGGGGGCTCGGGGTCGCCGATCGGCAGCGACCCGCGCAGGAACAGGCGCAGGCGGTGCGCGACCGTCTCCTCCCCCTCGCGGAAGCGCTGCTCGAGGCGCAGCCGCGCCAGCCCGTTGAGCTTGATCGTCGGCACCAGGTCACGCGCCGCCTGCACCTGCTCCCAGCTCCGGTGCTCGCCGACGTAGCTGGGCCAGTACCGCTCCACGTAGGCATAGCCGGCCCACAAGGTGAGCCAGTCCTGCGCGTAGTAGGCGAGGGCGGGGCGCCACAGCACGAAGCCCAGCCGGCTGGCGTCCTCCACGAACCGGGGCTGCGCCTCCAGGTACAGCCGCAGCACCTTGGGGGCCAGGTCGACCTGCACGTAGGTCGGCGCCCACACCTGGAAGTCCTCGTCGAGGTCGTCCGCCCGCGCCGCCGGGAGCCCGGCGAGGGCCAGCGCCCCCACCAGGGTCACGAGCGCGGGGCGCAGACGCGCGCCGAGTCCACTCACCGCCGCCGCTCCTTGCTCCGCGCGGGCGGCACCAGGGTAGCCCGGGCCCGCTCCCGTACGAACCGCCGCGGACGACGCCCCGGGTGGCGGAGACCCCCTGCGCAAAGCGCAGCGGTGATGAGAATCGCCGGCGCCGGAGGAAGGACATGCACGACCTCGAGGCCGAGCCACGCCGCTTCTGGAGCTACGCCTTCAGCCTGCGCGGCACCGCCACCCCCTACGTGCTGCCGCGGGTGCTGGTGTTCGGGGTGATCGCCGCCGTGATCACCCTCGCCCACCGCGCCACGGGAGTGTTCGAGATCGCGGTGGGCCCGATCGAGCTGACGGGAGCGGTGCTGGCGCTGGTCCTGGTGCTCCGGACCAACGCCGGCTACGAGCGCTGGTGGGAGGCCCGCAAGCTGTGGGGCGGGATCGTCAACCAGTCGCGCAACCTGGCCATCTCGGGGCTCGCGTTCGGGCCCGATCGACCGGCCTGGCGCCGCGAGCTGGTGCGCTGGAGCGCGGCCTTCCCCCACGCGATCCGGGCCAGCTTGCGAGGCGAGCGGCAGGTCCCCGAGCTCGATCGGCTGCTCCCCGCCGACGACGTCCGCGCCGTCACCGAGGCGCAGCACATGCCTTCCCACGTGGCGGCTCGGATCGCGGACCTCCTGCGGCAGGCCCGCCGGGAGGAGGAGCTGGACGGCTACGCCTTCTTGCAGGTCGACCAGCAGCGGGCGCAGCTGATCGACCACCTCGGCGGCTGCGAGCGAATCCTGCGCACTCCGCTGGCGTTCGCCTATGCGGTCAAGGTGAGGCGGTTCATCGTCCTGTATCTGGTGCTGCTCCCGTTCGCCCTGGTGCGCCCGCTGGGCCCCCTCACGCCGCTGGTCACCATGTTCGTGGCCTACCCGCTGCTGGGCCTGGACTACATCGGCAGCGAGCTGCAGAACCCCTTCGAGAAGCGGAGCCTCAACCACCTGCCGCTCGATCAGATCTGCGCCACGATCGAGGGCAACGTGCTGGCGCTCGAGGGGAGCGAGGCGCCGGCGTCGCAGCAGCGCGCCTGAGCTCAGTCACCGGCCGCGATCCACCCGCGCAGGTCGGCCGCCAGCGCGAGCGCCTCCTCGCCGGTCTCGGTCCGGGGCAGGCGCCAGGCGAACAGGCCGCCGTCGTCCTCGCGCAGCACCAGGCGCACCTCGCGCTCCGGCCGCACCGCCACCACCACCACCACGTCCTCGACCGCCCGGGCGTCGTCGAGCAGCGGCAGGTCGAGGTCGCGCGTGATCGCGCCGTCCGCGCCCAGCCGCACCTCGGGCGACCACAGCAAGGCCGGCGCGATCAGCACAGCCATGGCCAGGGTGAGGTTGAGGCCGAGGACCAGCAGGACCGCGACGTCCGACGGCGCCTCCTCGGCGGCGCGGGCGGGCTCCTTCGGTTTGCGGAGCGAGGCCGCCACCGGCAGCACCATGAACAAGGCCCAGGTGGCGCCGGTGACCTTCCACCCCCAGGTGGAGCGGTGCTCGAACAGGCGCTCCCCCCGGAGCGAAGAGGAGGAGCCCCCGCGGCTCACCCAGCCTCCCGGGCCGCGGCCCGCGCCCTCCAGCCCCAGGTGGTCGTCGGGATCGGGGCAGGCGATCTGCCAGGTCGAGCCCGCGCGCCCGATCGCCAGCGGGAGACCGCTGGCGGAGCAGCGCGCCCCCTCGCGCGCGGCCTCCCGCAGCGCCGCCGCGACGTCGGCGCCCGCGGCCGAGGCCACGGCCGCGACGCCCGCCAGGCGCTCCGCCTCGAGCACGCAGGGAGGCACCTCGGCGCCGGGCGCCTTGAGGGCGTAGCAGGTCGCGTACAGCCCGACCAGGGCGACCCCCAGGCCAACGACGATCTGGAGCTCGATCAGCGGGAACCGCCGCACGCTGCCTCCCACCGGAGGGTACGCGGCGGGTGATGAAGGGTCCAGCCGGTGGCCAGCGACTCAGGCCACCGCGGGCTGGTGCCGCCGGGGGCGGGTGAGGGAGCCGAGGCGCTCCTGGACGTCGACGATCCGGCGGCGCAGGATCGCCCCGCGCCGCACCACCGCGCCCGGCAGGACCACGCACTCCTCCAGGCGGCAGCCCGGCTCGACCACCGCCCCGGCCGACACCACGCACCGCTCGAGCGTCGCGCCGTCGACCCGGGCCGTGGGGGCCACCACGTTGCCGCCGCGCGGGGCCACCGCGTTCGCCCAGGCGCGGAAGGGCAGGGCGTTGGGCCACCGCGGGTCGACCAGCTGGAACGCGCCGCTGAGGACGTCGAGGTTCGCCTGCAGCAGGCTGCCCTTCGTCCCCACATCGCGCCAGTAGGGGCGCCCGGTCGGGGTGACCCGCTCCAGCGGGCAGGCCGCCACGCGCGCGCCTCGCGCCACGGCGGCGGGCAGGACGTCCTTGCCGAAGTCATGGGACGAGCCAGGGTCCGCCGCGTCCGCGCCGAGCCACTCGCGCAGGAAGCCGGGGCGGAAGCAGTACACGCCGAGGTTGATGGCGCACTCGCCCTCGCGGGCGTACGGCGTGGGGTCCGCGGGCTTCTCGACGAACCGCACGATCCGGGCCCCGTCGCCCGATCCCGACAGCTGGAGCACCCCGAACTGCGAGGCCTCCGCCGCCGGGATCGATCCGGTCAGCACGGTCACGTCGGCGTCCTGCGCGGCGTGGAGCTCCAGCAGCGCGCGATAGTCGGCGTGATAGATGTGGTCCCCCGACAGCACCAGCGCCGCCTCGAGCCCCTCGTCAGCGATCAGGTCCCGGTTCTGGAACACGGCGTCCGCGGTGCCGCAGTAGCCGAGGCTGCCCGGCGGGGCGTACGGCGCCGTCGCGGAGGGCCGCGTCCCCACGGCGATCCCCAGGCGGCTCAGGGGCCGCCACCGCTGGGCCACGTGCCGCTCCACGGTCTCGGGGCGGTACTGCGTGAGCAGGTCGATCCGCGACAGCCCCGAGGCGGCGGCGCTCATGAGCGTGAAGTCCATGATCCGAAAGGTCGCCCCGAAGGGCACCGCCGGCTTGCAGCGCCGGTCGGTGAGCGGGCGCAGACGCTGACCCTGGCCCCCTGCCAGGATGACGGTCGAGACGTTGCGGAGGGCGGGACGGGCGGTGGGGTGCATGGGCAGGTCCTGTGTCTGGGCGGGCGCGAGCAGCCGGCCGTCCGGCTCGCGTGGCGCAGACTTTGAACCACCGCTGCGAAGTTGGCAGCCCCCCTCTCTCACGCCGGCGGGAGCGCCCCCCGGCGCGCCGGCCCCGCGCGTAAGTCCTTCGCCCGGCTCCCCGGTCAGAAGACCTGCTGGAAGAAGAAGGTCACCCGGACGTCGGGCGACTCGTCGCCGATCCCGGCGCCCGCGCCCGCGCCGACGATCGTGAGGGGGTGGGCCTGCCACCGCAGGCCTGCCTCGAGCAGGTTGACCTCCACGTCCTCCTCCAGGGCCGGCGGCGCGGAGGGCAGGCAGCAAGCGCGCTGCCGCCTGCGCCCCAGGACGGACCGGTCGAGTCGCTGCCCGCCCGTAGCCCGCCCGCCCCGGGGGGGCCTGCGGGCCATGTGCCCCAGCGGTGGGGCGAAGGCGCCCAGCGCTCCGGTCAGGCCACGGGCGCGCCCAGGCCGGGGACCGGCCACCGCGCCCCCGCGCCCGGCGCGTGGCGCTCGGCCATCTCCCGGGTGAGGGCGTTGGCGGCGATCAGCTCCCGGTACAGGTCGGCGCTCTGGCGGGGGCGCCGCTTCAGCTCCGGGTCGGCGGGGTCGACCGCCACGATCCCGAACTGCTTCTCGTACCCCTCGCGCCACTCGAAGTTGTCCATGAAGCTCCACAGCATGTAGCCGCGGACGTCGACGCCGTCCCGGATCGCCCGGTGCATTTGGGCCCAGTGGTTGACGAGGTAGCGCCGGCGCTGCAGGTCGTCGTCGGCGGCGCAGCCGTTCTCCGTCACGTAGATCGGCTTGCCGAACCGGCGGTGGCACTCGCGCAAGGCCGCGTAGAAGCCGGGGGGATAGACCTGCCAGCCCATCTGCGTCGTCTCGACCCCCTCGGGGCAGGCGAACTGACCGCTCTTGACGTTGGACAGCGTCCCCAGGCCCAGCTGGACGCTGACCCGCATGTAGTAGTTGAGCCCCACCCAGTCGACGCTGCCCTCGAGATCGGGCACCCGCTGCCGCCGCCCGAAGGGGAGGGCCACCCGGCCGGTGGCGACGCTCTCCTCCCAGGCCCCGTAGCTGACCTGCGCGAACAGGCGCGCCAGGGGGCGCTCGAGCAGCGCGCGCAGCCCGCGAGGGTGGAAGGGCTCCACGTGCTGGACCGCGCCGGCGAAGCCGACCTGCGGCAGCCGGCCGTCGGGGCCGGGGCCGGCCAGGTCGTGGATCAGGCGGTAGGCGATCGCGTGCGCCCGCAGCAGGCGTGCGAACACCCGGGCGCAGGCCAGCGGGTCCACCCGGCAGGGGGGGTGGTAGCCGATCAGGTAGCCCACCAGCGCCGGCACCATGGGCTCGTTGAGGGTCACCCACAGGTCGACCCGCGGCGCCACCTCGGGCACCACGTGGCGCACGAACCGCTCCCACCGCCCCAGCGCGTCCCGCGACAGCCACCCGCCGCGGTCGGCGAACCACCGCGGCAGCACCCAGTGGTTGAGGGTCAGGCACACCTTCAGGCCGCGCGCTCGCAGGTCGTCGAGGATCGCCAGGTAACGCCCCAGGGCCTCGCCGTCGAAGACGCCCGGCCGCGGCTCGATCCGGGCCCACTCGATCCCCAGCCGAAAGCCGGTGTGCCCGTGCGCCGCCATGAGGGCGTGGTCCTCGGCGTAGCGGTTCCAGTAGTCGCAGGCCCGCCCGCTGGTGGTGCCGTCGGCGACCTGGCCTCGCTGCTCCCACGCCCACCAGTTGCTGTGGACGTTGCCCCCCTCGACCTGGTGCCCGGCGGTGGCGGTTCCCCACCAGAAGCCGTCGGGAAAGATCAGCCCCTCACCCATGGCTCTCTTCTTCCGTGCCCGCGCCCGTGAGGCTATCGCAAAAGGCAGCCGCGGTAGCCCGAAGAGATCGAACACGGAATATCAACAGCAAACAGAGAATGGCAACAGGGAATGGCTCCGCTGTAGGAAACGCAGTTGGGTCTCGGAGGACGAGCCGTTCGCTGTTCTCATTGATACTCCCTGTTGATATTCCGTGTTCAATAGGGCCCCTCGCGAGGTGCTCGCACTTTGCGACAGCTCCCGTGCCCGTGCCCGTGCCCGCCTGCCTCGCCTGCCTCGCCTGCGAGCGAGCCTATCCCCCGGCAGCGGCTCCCGCTCGCCTCCACGACTCCTATTGCGGAAGCTAAACCCCGTGGCTACGCTCCCGGTGTCGCCGAATGGCGACCCCTCGCCGCCACGAGGTCCTGAGTGTCGCCACCCGGACTCACCTCCAGCACGATCGGCCTTCTCCTGCTGCTGGCGGCGACCGGCGCGGCCGAGGCGCAGCAGGAGAAGCCGCCGCGCGCTCAGAGCCCCGCCCCGGTGGTCCGCGAGCTCCCGCCCGAGGCCCGGCGGGCGATCGAGGAGGGCGTGGCCTGGCTGGCCCGCGAGCAGCTCGATCACTCGGGCAGCTGGCCGGGCGAGAACGAGAGCTACGCCATGTCGGTCACGGCGCTGGCGGGGCTGGCCTTGCTCGCCCACGGGGAGACCCCAGAGACCGGGCCCTACGCCGCCAACCTGCGCCGCTGCCTCACCTGGATCCTCGACCGGCAGGACGAGCACGCGGGCGGCCCCTACGAGGGCTTGCTGTACGACGGCAAGGAGCCCGAGGGCCGCGACGAGCGCCCCATGCACGGTCACGGCTTCGCCCTGCTGCTGCTGGCCTCGGCCTACGGGCAGACGCGGGAGCCGCGCCTGCGCGCGCGGCTCCACCAGGGGATCACCCTGGGGGTGCGCTTGACCGAGCGCACCATGTCCGCCGAGGGGGGCTGGTTCTACTGGCCTCGGCCCCTGCGCGACGAGGGCTCGGTCACGGTGACGCAGATGCAGGCCCTGCGCGCCGCGCGCAACGCGGGGATCGACGTCGACCCGACCGTGGTCCAGCGGGCGGTGCAGTACATCCACGACTCGCAGCTCGAGAGCGGCGGGATCCGCTACATGAAGAGCCAGGGCGACGCCTCGGCGGCGCTCACCGCCGCCGGGATCGCGGTGCTGCACGGGGCCGGCGAGTACAGCTCCGACGTGATCGAGAAGGCCTACGGCTACCTGCGCCAGAACCTGACGACCGACCGCTCGCAGCGCTTCTTCTTCTACACCCAGCTGTACGCGGCGCAGGCCATGTTCCAGCGGGGCGGCCCCGAATGGGCCAGCTACCTGCCGCGGATCCGGCGGGAGCTCCTCGACATGCGGCGCGGCACGCCCCACTGGTACGCGCCGGGGCTGGGCAAGAGCTACGCCACGTCGATCGCCCTGCTGATCCTGCAGCTGCCCCTGCGTTACCTGCCGATCCACCAGCGCTAGCGGACCTCGAGGACGCGCCGTGGCCGACGACCCCACCCCTGCCCGCGAAGAGCTGAGCGCCTGGACGGTCCTGTACGAGACGGACCGCCTGATCAGCGCCAAGTCGTTCGACTTCGCCCGCACCGCCCGGACCCAGCTCGAGGTCGCCATGAAGCTCGCCGGCGCCGAGGCGGGCTTCGTCGCCTCCCTCGACCGGGGGCAGGACCTGGTGCTGATCGCCTCCCGCGGCGTCGACGAGACCGCGGTCCTCGAGGAGCCGCGGCTGAGCCCCATCTACGAGCAGGCCCTGGGCGAGGGGGCCCCGGTGGTGCGCGAGGGGGTGCTCGCCGGGCCGTCGCTGCCGCGCCTCACCGGCGCCGCCACCGTCGCCGCGATCCCCCTGCGCCTCCACCTGCGCCCGATCGGCGGCGCCGGCGAGCAGCCGGCCCGGGAGGGCGAGCGCGAGCGCCGCCGCTACCCCGGCGCCCACCTGGTCCGGCCGCTGGGCCTGCTGTTCGTCGCCTGCCCGCCGCGGCCGGTGCTGTCGGCCCACCAGCTCGACCTCCTCGAGCACGTGGCCGACGCCACCGGCGAGGTGCTCACCAACGCCCGCCTGTACCACCAGGCGACGCACGACCCGCTCACCGACCTGTTCCGCCGCCCCGAGCTCGAGCAGCACCTGGCCGTCGAGACCACCCTGGCCGAACACAGCGACGCGCCCGTCGCCCTGGTCATGATCGACATCGACGACCTGGGGCGGATCAACCGCGCGCAGGGCCGCGCCCGGGGCGACCGGGTGATCGCCCGGGTGGCGCGCCTGATCCGGGCCAAGGTGCGCCAGGGGGACGCGGTGTTCCGCTACGGCGGCGAGGAGTTCGCGCTGGTCCTCCCGGGCACCGACGTCGAGGGCGCCCTGGCCACCGCCGAGAAGGTCCGCGCCGCCGTGGAGGGCTACCCCGGGTTCGGGTCCGACCTCGAGGTGCGGGTGTCGGCGGGGGTGGCCGTGTTCCCGCACCACGCCGACAGCGCCAGCAAGCTGCTGCGCAAGGCGGACCAGACCCTGTTCATCGCCAAGCAGGAGGGCGGCAACAAGGCGCTGGCCTGGCACCGGCGGATCCCCAGGCACGCCCTGCGCTCGGACAAGCTGATCGGGATCCTGACCGGCAACCAGGTCAAGGACTACCGCAACGTCATGCTGCTGCTCGACACGATCGTGGTGGTGAACAGCCTCCTCGAGCGGCGGCAGGTCCTGGCGACCCTGCTCGACATGCTGATCCAGCTGTCGAGCTGCGAGCGGGGCGTGCTGTATCTGGAGCGGGACGGCCAGCTGGCGGTCGAGCTGGCCCAGGACGGGTCGGGGACGGCCGCCGAGGTGGCGGACGTGTGCGCCGAGGCGCTGGAGCGGGTGCGCCGTCAGCCCCTGCCCGTGTTCGTGCGCGCCGACGACGACGAGGAGGACGCCGACCTGGCCGAGGGCTGCCGGAGCCGCGGGCTGGAGCTGGCGATCGCCCTCCCCCTGGTGGTCAAGGGCAAGCCCATGGGCTGCATGTACCTCGACAGCCGCCGCGCGGACCCCAACTTCGACGAGACCGACCTGATCTTCATGCAGGCGCTCACCCGCGAGCTGGGGAACGCCCTGGAGAAGGCGCGCCTGTATCAGGAGAACCTCGAGCAGAAGCAGGCCCTCGAGGAGCTGACGGCGCGCCTGGCGCAGAAGGTGCAGGCCCAGGCGACCGAGCTGGCCGACCTCGAGCGCAACCTGTCGCAGCTCAAGCTGCGCTTCAACTACGACAAGATCGTGGGCAAGTCCGAGGCCATGCAGAAGGTGTTCAAGCTGCTCGACCGGATCACCGACACCGACGTGCCGGTGCTGGTCCACGGCGAGACGGGCACCGGCAAGGAGCTGGTGGCGCGAGCGCTCCACTTCAACGGCCCCCGCTCGCAGGGCCCGTTCGTGTCAGTCAACTGCTCGGCGATCTCCGAGTCGCTCATGGAGAGCGAGCTGTTCGGCCACATGAAGGGCTCGTTCACCGGCGCCGACCGGGACAAGCCCGGCCTGTTCGAGCAGGCGGACGGCGGCACGATCTTCCTGGACGAGGTCCAGGACATGAGCCCCTCCATGCAGCGCGAGCTGCTGCGCGTGCTGCAGGAGGGCGAGGTGCGCCGCGTCGGCGGCAAGGACATCATCCACGTGGACGTGCGGGTGATCTCCGCCACCAACAGGGACCTGCGGACGCTGGTCAAGGAGGGCGACTTCCGCCAGGACCTGTTCTATCGGCTCAACGTGGTGTCGATCGAGCTGCCGCCGCTCAAGGACCGCAAGGAGGACATCCCGCTCCTGGTGCAGCGCCTGCTCGAGGACGCCACCACCCCCGACGGACGCCCGGTCAAGCTGGCCAAGGAGGCGCTGCGCACGATCCTCCGCTACGACTGGCCGGGCAACGTGCGGGAGCTACAGAACGCCATCGAGAAGGCCGTCCTGCTCATGGAGGGCGACACGATCGAGCCCGACCACCTGCGGCTGGGCGGCGACGGCCCCGCGCCCACCACCGGCGTCTCCCGCCTGTTCGAGCTCGACTACAACGAGGCGAAGCAGCACTTCGCCCGGGAGTACCTCAAGTCGGCCCTGGCCCGCAACGGCGGCAACGTCACCAAGGCGGCCACCGAGTCGGGGATCGTGCGCTCGAGCTTCCACAAGATGATGCGCAAGCACGGCCTGGCGGCGAAGGACTTCGGCTCGGCGAAGCACGTCACGCGCGAGTAGCGGATCGCTCGCTGCGCCCTCGGCGGCCGGTGTCGACCGACCAGGGCGGCCAGGCGGGCGCGACCTGGGCCGGTCGGCGGGAATCCCCTCGCGCTCCCAGCGGTTCGAGCTCCGGGGAGCGACCGCGGGGGAGCGACGTGCTGCACCGCAGCGCCGAGCAGCGGACCTCCGCACGTCGCGTCCACTCACGCCGCCCGGCGGGCGTCGGGCGCCGCCTCGGCCTCGTGGATCGCCCAGGCCGCGTTGATCAGCCCTATGTGGCTGAACGCCTGGGGGAAGTTGCCGAGGAGCTCTCCGGAGCGCGCGTCGACCTCCTCCGACAGGAGGCCGACGTCGTTGGCGTACGAGGCGGCGTGCTCGAACACGGCCCGGGCGCGGCCCGGTTCGCCGGCCAGCGCCCAGGCGTGGGCGAGCCAGAAGGTGCACACCAGGAAGGTCCCCTCCTCGCCGTCCAGGCCGTCGTCGGCTCGATACCGGTAGACGAGGCCGCGCGCGTCGCTCAGGCGGGCCTCGACCGCCTCGATCGTCGCGCGCACGCGAGCGTCGTCGCCGGGCGCGAAGCCGACGATCGGCAGCAGGAGCGCGGCGGCGTCGAGGTCCTCGCCGCCGAACGCCTGCGTGTAGGCCCCGGCCTGATCGCTCCAGCCGCGCTCGCGGATCGCCCGGCCGATCCGCGCGCGGGTCGCGCGCCAGGCGGGCACCCGCTCGTGCGCCCGCAGCAGGTCGGCCAGGCCGATCGCCCGGTCGAGGGCGACCCAGCACAGGAGCTTGGAGTGGAGGTAGTCGCGGGGCGGGCCCCGCTGCTCCCAGATCCCGTGATCGGGCTCCTCCCACCGGCTGGCCGCGATCTCCGCCGCGTCCACCAGGAACGCGCGCGTGGGCGGGTCGAGCCGCTCGAGCTGCTCCGACAGGCGCGCGGCGGCCCCGAGCAGCTCCCCGTACACGTCCAGCTGGCGCTGAGTCCAGGCCTCGTTGCCCACGCGCACCGGCGCGCTGCCACGCCACCCGGGGAGGTGGCGCAGCGTCCGCTCGCTGACGTCGTGCTCCCCCTCCACGCCGAACAGGATCTGCATGTCGCGCCCGCCGCGGACCTCCGCGGCCCCGGCCGTCGCCATGAAGCGGAAGAAGTCGTGGGCCTCGTCCGGGCAGGCCGCGACCCACAGGGCCTCCAGCGTGAGGCTGGCGTCGCGGACCCAGGTGTAGCGGTAGTCCCAGTTGCGCGCGCCGCCCGGAGCCTCGGGCAGGGACGTCGTCGCCGCCGCCACGATCGCCCCCGTGGGCTGGAACGTCAGGCCGCGCAGCACGCGGCCGCTGTGGAGCACCAGCTCTCGCCAGGGCCCTTCGTAGGAGGCGTGGGCCTCGGCCCAGCTCTGCCAGGTCCGGACGGTCCGCTCGAGCCGCTCCCCGACCGCGTCGGCGCTCCAGGGCTCGGGCGCGGCCTCCGAGGGGCGTCGCAGCAGCAGCGCCACCCGGCGCCGCTCGCCCGCGCGCAGGCGCGCCCGCCCCCGGGCGGTGCCAGGTCCCGCCGCTTCGAGGGCGAGGTCGCCGAACAGATAGCACACCGCCGCGCCGCCGTGAGCGACCAGCCCGTGGTCGGTGTGGCGCAGCACGGGCTCGATCAAGCCGTACTCCGGCCGCGGCGCCAGCTCGACCTCGAGCTCCACCTCGCCGGCCGTGCACTCCACCTCGCGCAGGAGGGCGTGGGGCGCCCGGGCGCCGAGCTCGTGGGGGCTCTCGTCGGGGCCCACCGCCAGGGCGTCGCGCAGGCGGACCTCGCCGCCGTCGCAGCGGAAGGTCGTGTCGAGGACCAGCGTCCCCTCGACGTAGCGGCGGGCCACGTCGTGGGCCGACGTGGGACGGATCGACCAGTGCCCCGCCTCGCCTCCCAGGAGCCGCCCGAACAGGGCCGGGGAGTCGAACCGCGGCAGGCACAGCCAGTCGACCGAGCCGGTCCGGTCGACCAGCGCGGCCCCCTGGCAGTCGGCGAGCAAGGCGTAGTCGGCGATCGGGCGGTCCGTCACGGCGCTCCTCCGTTCCGTTCAGATCAGGCTGACGGCTCCCCACACCAGCGCGGCCAGCGCCGCCGCGCCGGCCAGACCGCCCGCCGCCAGCCCGGCGTACAGCGCGCGCGTCTTGGCCCGGGAGCGGCGCCAGCCGTGGTAGCGCTCGACCCACCGCAGGAGACGCTCGGGCTTGGTCGCCTTCTTCCACTCGCCGGCGGCGTACTTGTTCGCCTCGGACAGGGTGGGGTAGGCGTGGACCGTCCCCAGGATCTCGTCGAGGCCGATCCCGTGCTTCATGGCCAGCACGTACTCCGCCAGCAGCTCCCCCGCGTGTGGACCGACGATCGTGGCCCCCAGGATCTCGTCGCCCCGGGGCGGCGTGAGCACCTTGACCATGCCGTACGCCTCCCCCTCGGTCACCGCCCGGTCGAGCTCGGCGAGGTCGTAGCGGACGACGCGGTGCGGGACCTGCCGGTCCCGGGCCTCCTCCTCGCCCAGCCCCACGTGCGCCACCTCGGGGTCGGTGAAGGTGGTCCAGGGGATCACCCGGTAGTCGGCGGCGAAGCGGCGGAGGGGGGAGAACAGGGCGTTCACGGCGGCGTACCAGGCCTGGTGGGCGGCGAAGTGGGTGAACTGGTAGGGGCCCGCCACGTCTCCCACCGCGTAGATGTTCGGGTAGTTCGTCCGCAAGAACGGGTCCACCGCCACGGTGCCGCCGGGCGTCAGGGGGACCTCGAGGTCCTCCAGGCCGAACCCCCGCACGTTCGGCTTGCGACCGAGGGCCAGCAGGAGCTCGTCGCAGTCGACCTCCACCGGCCCGCCCTCCTCCGCCTCGCACACGACGCGCTGCGCCCCTTCGACCCGTACGAAGCGGGTCACCCGGTGACCGGTCAGGAGGCGCACCCCCTCCTCCTCCAGGCGGCGCGCCAGCAGCGCCGAGACGTCGGGGTCCTCCTTGCCGAGGATGCGCGGGGCCATCTCGATCACGGTCACCTGCGACCCCAGCCGAGCGAAGGCCTGAGCCATCTCACACCCGATCGGGCCTCCGCCGACCACCGCCAGGCGAGGAGGGAGCTCCCGCAGCTCCCACAGGGTCTCGCTGGTGAGGGGACGGACCTGGTCGATCCCCGGGATGTTCGGCACCAGCGGCCCCGCCCCGGTCGCCAGGATCACGTTGCGGGTCGTCAGCACCGTCTCCCCGACCGCCACCCGGTAGGGGTCGAGCAGCCGCGCCTCGCCCTGGAAGCAGTCGACGCCGAGCTCCCGGTAGCGCTCCACCGAGTCGTGGGGCGCGATCGTGGCGATCACCTGCTGGATCCGGGCCATGACGGCCGCGAAGTCGCAGCTCACCTCCCGCTCGGTCAGGCCGAACTCTCGCGCCCGCCGCGCGTCGTGCATCAGCTGGGCGGCGCGCAGCAGGGCCTTGGAGGGGACGCAGCCGGTGTTGAGGCAGTCGCCGCCCATGCGGCCCCGCTCGACCAGGGCGACCTTGGCGCGCACGGCCGCCGCGATGTATGCGCTGACGAGGCCGCCCGCGCCCGCCCCGATGACCACGACGTTGTAGTCGGTGACGGGGGGGACGTCGGCGGGGCGGGGTGGGACCGGCATGCTGCGCCTCGTGGGCTCGGGGGACGGGCCGCCTCCCAGGGAACCGGTCAGCGCCCCTGTCCGATTCCCCCGCTCCACGGCACGGAGGCAAGAGGCGTGCCCGAACCTGAAGCCACAGCAGGTCCGCGCCCTCGACTCCTGGGAGGCCCGCCGCGGATGACTCGGTGGTGACCAGCAAGCACGGGGCGAGCCCAGGGCAGGGCCGCGAGGGCGCCCCACGTGTCCTGCAGGAACGCAGCCGCGAGCCGGGCCGCCGCAGGGGCTCCCACCGCCAGGACGAGGCGGGTCTTGACCCGACCCGGCCGCGGGGGCTTGGCGAACACGCACACGAGCGCCCGGTCGGTCACCCGGACCGACGACGCGACAGCGCGCGGGACAGGCGCGAGCGGGGCGCCGAGGTGTACATTTGCCGCTCGAACCAGCAGCGCGCCCGCCGCATTCCATGGAATCGCCGGGCAGATCCTCCTCTTGGGGAAGGACGACCCGCGCTCGGAGCCGCCCATGCACGTTCGCCAGTGGATCCAGCAGCTGTTCGCGCCCAAGCGGCCCGAGCCGAGCTACCCCACGCTGCCCGCGGTGGACGAGCAGGGAGAGTCGAGCGTCCCCGGCCTCTACATCGTGGGCGAGGTGGGCGGGACCCCCCTGATCAAGCTGGGGCTCAACCAGGGGGTGGAGGTGGTCGATCGGCTGGCCGGGCAGCTGGGCCCCTCGAGCGCGGAGGACCCCGAGCTGCTCGACATCCTGATCGTCGGCGCGGGCGCGGCTGGCCTCGGCGCCGCCGCCCGGGCGGAGGAGCTCGGCCTGCGCTACGTCGTGCTCGAGGCGGAGCGGTTCGCCATGACCGTCCGAAAGATGTTCCGTGGCAAGGCGCTGTTCGCCGAGCCCGCCGAGGTGCCCAAGAAGAGCTCGCTGTGGTTCGAGGAGTGCACGCGCGAGGAGCTGCTCGAGCGGTGGGAGGCCGAGGTGCGCGCCCGCGACCTCCAGGTCCGCGAGCACGAGCGGGTCGAGGACGTGCAGCGGTCCGGCGATCGGTTCGTCGTCACCAGCGCCCGGGGCCGCTACCACGCGCGGCGGGTCGTGCTGGCGGTGGGCAAGGCGGGGAACCCGCGCAAGGCCGGCGTCCCGGGCGAGGCGGACCACCCGGCCAAGGTCCGCCACGTCCTCAGCGATCCGGCGGAGCACGCGGGGCAAGACGTGCTCATCTACGGCGGCGGGGACGTCGCCGCCGAGGCGGCGCTGGCGCTCTGCCGCACCAACCGCGTGACCCTGGTCACGGTCGACCCCGCGCTCACCTACCCGAAGAAGCGCAACGTCGACGCCCTGTTCGCGGAGCAGGCCGCCGGGCGGCTGGAGCTGTTCCTGGGCAGCCGGCTGGTGAGGATCGACGCCGACGCCGTCACCTTCCGGGACGCCGGGGGCGCGGAGCACACCCGGAAGAACGACGTGGTGTTCGAGATGATCGGCGCCGAGCTGCCGCTCCCCTTCTTCCGCCGCGTGGGCGTCCGCCTGGCTGACGACTGGGGCTGGCGGCGCTGGGTCGCGCTGCTGCTCGTGTTCCTGGGGGTCTACACCCTCTACGCGCTCAAGAAGTTCCCCGAGCGCCCCTACAGCTGGCCCTTCTACCTGTTCATCGACCCCGCGAGCTTCAAGGCCGTCACGGCCGGCCTGTTCCAGGTCGCCTTCGCCCCCTTCGCCTGGCTGTTCACCCCCGAGGCCCGGGCGGACATGCTCCGCACGACCTGGTTTCAGCAGGGCTACCTGTACAGCCTGCTGTACACGGTCGCGCTGTGCCTGTTCGGCTACCAGGCGTTTCGGCGCTGGAGCCGGGTGGCGCGCGACGACCGCTACCAGCGCTGGCGCTACACCTCGCTGGTGCTGTTCCAGGTGGTGTTCTTCCTGACGGCCAACGTGATCGCCGTGCAGGCCCTGAGCCTCCGCCACGCCTGGCGCGCCTGGGGGCTCTACCAGCCGTGGCCGCTGTTCTTCAACACCTTCCACTGGTGGGACCAGAGCGACCCCCGGGCCGTGGTGTACGCGTTCTGCGGCGTGGGCCTGCTGCTGACGCTCGTCGCGATCCCGTGGGCGAGTCGCCGCCACGGGAAGCGCTTCTGCACCTGGATCTGCGGCTGCGGCGGCCTGGCCGAGACCCTCGGCGACCGCTGGCGCCACCTCTCCGCCAAGGGGAGCCGCAGCCGCGCCTGGGAGTTCCAGGGCGCGGTCGTGCTCGCCGCGGCGGCGGTCGTGACCCTGGTGACGGTCGGCGCCTACGGCACTCGAGCCGACAACGGGTGGGCCGCCGCCTACGCCTACGTGGTGGACTTCTGGCTCGTCGCGGTGATCCCGATCGCGCTGTACCCCTTCTTCGGCGGGAAGGTGTGGTGCCGCTACTGGTGCCCCCTGGCCGCCTGGAACCAGCTCCTCGCCGGCTGGTACGGCCGCCTGCGCATCGAGGCCAACGACAGGTGCATCTCCTGCACGCAGTGCAGCCGCCACTGCCAGGTGGGCGTCGACGTCATGGCCTTCGCCAAGAACCAGCAGCCGTTCGACAACTCGACCTCGTCCTGCATCCAGTGCGGGATCTGCATCGACGTGTGCCCCATGGACGTCCTCTCCTTCGACCTCGGCGACCGCCCGGTGCGGCGGTCCCTCCCGGTCGTGTCCTCCGCTCCCGCCGCGAAGCCCTCGCCTTAGCGACCCCCGCCCCGCCTGGTTGGCGCGGCGCTTGCGCGGACTTGGAGGGGGGAGCTCCGGCTCGGAGGGCGGCGATGAAGGCGTTGGCGGCGCTGCCACGGCAGAGGGCGACGCGCTTGCTGGAGGTGCCCCCTCCCCACCTCGAGGCGCCGGGGCAGGCGCTGCTGCGCGTGCTCGAGGTCGGGGTGTGCGCGCCCGCGGGCTCGACGCCGGTCTCGTCCCGGCTCCCCCGCCACGTCCGACTGCAGCACCGCCCGCTCGACGACGCGTGCGTCGCGGAAGCCCGCCTCCTCCAGGAGGTCGAACCAGTCGTGCTCGTACAGGGCGCTCCCGATGCACTCCGCGACCAGCCGCGGGTCCTCCGCCAGGCGGGCTGGGACGCGGCGGTCCGCGACGATGTCCGACACGTACAGCTCGCCCCCCTCCTTGAGCACGCGCCCGGCGGTCGCCAGGACCAGGTCCTTGCGCGGCGAGAGGTTGATCACACAGTCGCTGATCACGAGGTCGATCGAGCCGTCCTCGATGGCATCGGCGGTCTCGATGAACCCCTGGTGAAAGGTGGTGTTGGGGCGGGAGAAGCCGAACCGCTCGGCGACCCCGGGGGCGTTGCGCCGCGCCACGTCGAGCTGCTCGGGCGTCATGTCGATCCCGTGCACGTGCCCCTCGGGCCCCACCAGCCGAGCCAGCACGAAGGCGTCGACCCCCGCGCCCGAGCCCAGGTCGAGGCACAAAACGGCAGCCACGATCATGAGCGGTCGCGTCGACACCTGTGCGCGCTACCACCCGCCCTCGCAGCGACCGCTCATGATCGTGACCTGCCGTTTAGGGGGAAGACTTCCCCCCCTTCCGGCGGGGGCGGGCGCCGAGGTCGCTCGGACCCGCCCCCTTCCCCTGCCCGAGCCCGGTGAGACCTCGTGAGCCTCCGCGCCGCCATAGCCCGACGGGCCTCGCTGATCCGCGCGCTGAGCCTGGTCGCGATCGTGGCTGGCTTGCTGCTCCTCGCCCGCGGCCTGCCGGTGCAACGAGGGCTCGCGGCGCTGGAGGCGGGGGTCGCCCAGGCGGGGCCCTGGGGGCCGGTCCTGTTCGGCGCCGCCTACCTGCTGGCGGTGCTCCTGCTGGTCCCCGGCTCGGCCCTGACGCTCGCGGCCGGGGCGTTGTTCGGGCTCGGCCTGGGCACCCTGGTCGTCTCCGTCGCCTCGACCGCGGCGGCCGCGGTCGGCTTCCTGCTCGGCCGCTCCGTCGCTCGCGGGTGGGTCGAGCGGCTGACGGAGCGGCGGCCCCGCTTCCGGGCGGTCGACGAGGCGGTCACCCAGGGCGGCTGGAGGGTGGTCGGCCTGCTCCGGCTGTCCCCAGTGATCCCGTTCAGCATCAGCAACTACCTGTTCGGGCTGACGGGGGTGCGCTTCGGGGCGTACGTCCTGGTGAGCTGGCTGGCCATGCTCCCGGGGACGCTCCTGTACGTGTACCTGGGCTACGCCGGGCGCGCGACCGTCTCGGCGGTCAGCGGGGGGAGGAGCCGCACGGCCGCCGAGTGGGCGCTCCTGGCCGCGGGCCTCGCCGCGACGGTCCTGGTCACCGTCTACCTGACCCGGCTGGCCCGCCGCAAGCTGGGTGAAGCGCAACGACAGCTCGAGGAGGAGCAGATGCCGGAGTCGTCTCGGGGGACGAAGGTCGAGGAGAAGCCCCGTCGGCTCGTCCCGTGGGTGGCCGCCGCCGCGCTGTCCCTGGGGGTGGGGACCCTCTCGGCCTGCGGCGCGTTCCAGGGCCTGTTCGGCCCCCCGCAGGTGCAGCTCGAGGAGGCGTACACGGAGGTCGAGGGCGAGGCCACCTTCGATCACGGCCTCCTGGACGCGCTGCTGGTCGAGCACGTCGACGCCGAGGGCTGGGTCGACTACGCCGGCCTCTCGAGCGACGAGGAGCAGCTGGGCCGATACCTCGCGCAGCTCGCGCAGGCCGACATCGATGCGCTGGGGCGGGACGAGCGGCTGGCGCTGCTGATCAACGCCTACA
>JAWLGW010000016.1:0-19653 GCA_041690735.1 Planctomycetota bacterium | reverse complement strand
GGCCCCTTCCAGGTCGTGCGTCAGTTCGCCCACCGCGCCGCCGACCGCAGCGGCCGGACCGCCTTCGACGAGACGGTGTTCTGGAGCGCCGGGGACCGGACCGGGCTCGACGGCGTCCTCGAGGTCAGCTTCGACCTCGCCGACTCGGTGACCACCTTCCGGGCGCGCGCCGAGGGCGTCAGCGACCGCGGGGCGCTCGCCTGGGGCGAGGCGGCGATCGAGGCTCGCCGGCCCTTCTATCTGGAGGCCAAGCTGCCGGTGGAGGTCACGGCGGGCGACCGCCTGCTGATCCCGGTGGGCGTCGTGAACGGCACGCGGCGGACCGGCTCGGTCCAGGTCGTGCCTGCGCTCCTGGGGCAGGGCCTCACGGTGAGCGAGGGCCAGGGCGTGGTGTCGCTCTCACCCGAGGAGCGAGGGCGGCTGCTGCTGGCCCTCACCGCGCAGGAGACCGCGGGCGAGGTCGGCCTGCGACTGACCGGCGTGCTGCAGGCCGGGGGCGAGCACCGCGACGAGGTGACGCGCACCCTGCGGATCGTGCCGCGGGGCTTCCCGATCGAGCACGCCTTCGGCGCCCGGGTCGGCGAGGGGAGCGCGCTCACCGCGCAGGTCGTGATCCCCGCCGGGGTCGCGCCCGGCAGCCTCGAGACCGAGGCCGTCCTGTACCCCACGCCCCTGGCCCAGCTCACCGAGGCGCTGGCCGCCCTGCTGCGCGAGCCGTACGGCTGCTTCGAGCAGACCAGCTCCACCAACTACCCCAACGTCATGGCCATGCAGTACATGCAGAGCCACTCGGGCGTGGACCCGTCGCTGGTCGCCAAGACCGCCGGGCTCCTGGAGCGGGGCCTGGCGCGGCTGGTCAGCTTCGAGTGCAAGGAGCGCGGCTACGAGTGGTTCGGCGGCGACCCCGGGCACGAGGCGCTCACCGCCTACGGGCTGCTCGAGTTCACCGACATGGCGCGGGTCATGCCGGTCGACGCCGCCATGATCGAGCGCACCCGCCGCTGGCTCCTGTCGCGCCGCGACGGCCAGGGCGGATTCCAGCGCAACCCGCGCGCCCTCGACAGCTTCGGCCAGGCGCCGGCCGAGGTGACGAACGCCTACATCACCTGGGCGCTGGTCGAGAGCGGCGAGACCGCCTGCGAGCGAGAGGCGGCCGCGGTCCTGAGCGGCGCGCGCGCCAGCGTGGACCCGTACGTCCTCTCGCTGGCCGCCAACATCGCCCTGCGCCTGGGGGAGGCCGATCGGGCCGCCGCGATCCTGAGCCGCCTGGTGGCGCGGCAGGCGAAGGACGGCTCGTTCCCCGGCGCCAGCACCTCGATCACCTCCAGCATGGCGAACGACCTGCTGGTCGAGACGACCGCGCTGGCCGCCCTCGCGCTCATGCGCGTCCCCAGCCGCGGGCGCGAGGCCGACGCGGCCATGCGCTGGCTGTGCGAGCGCTGCCAGGGCGGGCGGTTCGGCTCCACCCAGGCGACGGTCCTGGCGCTGAAGGCGATCGTCCTGTTCGACGAGCTGCGGGCCAGCCCCAAGCGGCCGGGGACGGCGGAGCTGGTGGTCGACGGCGAGGTGCGAGGCGAGGTGGCGTTCGGGGTCGAGGCGCGGGGGCCGCTCCGCCTGCCCGACTTCGCCGCGGCCCTGACCCCCGGCGAGCACGCGATCGAGCTGCGCATGCGCGGCGGCGCGCCCCTGCCGGGCTCACTGGTCGTCCGCTATCGCGCCGACACCCCGGCGACCTCGCCCCAGGCCAAGGTCCGCCTGCAGACCCGGCTGAGCGAGCCCCGGCTCACCGAGGGCGAGGTGGGCGAGCTGCGGGTGACGGTGACGAACGTGACCGGCGAGGGGCTCCCCATGACCGTCGCGATCGTGGGGGTGCCGGGCGGCTGTCGGATCCGGACCGACCGCCTGGAGGAGCTGCGCCGGGCGGGGGCCTTCGACTTCGTGGAGACCCGCGGCCGGGAGGTGATCCTCTACTGGCGCGGCCTGGCCCCCGAGGCCGCGCGCGAGGTGGTGGTGCCGTTCGTGGCCGAGGTCCCGGGGCGCTACACCGCCCCCGCCTCGCGGGCCTACCTGTACTACGGCGACGAGCACAAGCACTGGGCCGCCGGTGCCCGCCTCGACGTGGCGCCCCGGGGCGAGTGAGGTCAAGCCAGCCCTCGACGTACGCAGGACTTAGGCCGAGTCCTGGGCCGAATCTGGCCGGGCGCGGAATGGCGCGCCCGGCCACGGCGTTTCGGCGACCAGAATCCCTTGCGCCCTCCCCCGTGGAGGGCGTTATCCTTTGCGCACACGAAACAGGTCCACCCGAGCGGTGGGGAGGAAGCATGCGGAACACGTGGATGGTGGCGGCGGCGCTCGTCCTGGGCTCGGTCGCCCCGGCGATCGCTTGTGGGGGCGCCTGCGACGGCGAGGCCAAGGCCAAGGCGGGCTGCGAGGAGAAGGCCGGCTGCGAGGGCGAGGTCGCCAAGAAGAAGGCGGGCTGCGAGGAGAAGGCCGGCTGCGAGGGCGAGGTCGCCAAGAAGAAGGATGACTGCGAGGGCGGCGCCTGCGAGCAGACCGCCTCGCTGGGCGCCACCTACGAGAAGCTGATGGGTCGCGCCAAGCAGGGCTGCGACGCCTCCAAGGCGCAGATGGCGCACCTCAACGCAGCGCTCGGCGTCAAGGGCGACAAGGAGGGCGCCGAGGCCATCGCCAAGCTGGAGGAGGCCGCCGCCAAGGGCTGCAAGGAGAGCAAGGGCAAGCTGACCAAGCTCGCCATGATGACCAAGCTCATGGCCATGCCCCTCAGCAAGCAGGTCGCCACCATGTCGGCCGCCGCCGGCAAGGGCTGCGAGACCTCCAAGGGCCGCCTGGCCGCGCTGGGCGCCAACTGCGAGGGCTCGACCAAGGCGCTGATCGCCAAGATCTCCGACCTCGAGGCGAAGGCCGCCAAGGGCTGCAAGGAGAGCGGCGCCCTGCTGGCCAGCATGCGCGGCAAGCTGATGCCGATCAGCGCGGCCCCCGCCGCGGCGCCCAAGGCGAAGATGGGCGGCTGCGAGAGCGGCGACAAGGCCGGCTGCGAGAGCGGCGACAAGGCCGGCTGCGGCGGCGAGCAGGCGAAGGCCAAGCCCAAGGCCAAGATGGGCGGCTGCGGCGGCTGCGAGGACGGCGCCGCGGCGGCGCCGGTCCGCAAGAGCCGCGACAAGAGCAAGGGCGAGGACGGCAAGGTCTTCCACTAGCAGTTCGCGGTCAGCGGTTCGCTGTAAGCCGCAGCGCAGCGGGGCGCCCTCGGGCGCCCCGCTTGCGTGTACGGGCGGCTCCTGGTCGCTCGACAGGCAGGTGCGGCCGGACCGCCCTCTGCCTGGGCAGGACGCGGAGGCGCGATACGGTCGAGGGGGTGACCGAGACGCGCGCACGACCGGCTGCCGGCGCGGCGCCTCCGCGGAGCGAGCGCGAGCCGCCGACGCTCCGCCGGGCGGTGGGGCTACCGCTGCTGACCTTCTATGGCCTGGGCACGATCCTGGGCGCCGGGATCTACGCGCTGGTCGGCAAGGTGGCGGGCGAGGCGGGGCTGCTGAGCCCGGCGGCGTTCCTGCTGGCGGCGGTCCTGGCCTCCTTCACCGCCCTCACCTACGCCGAGCTGTCCACCCGCTTCCCCCTCAGCGCCGGCGAGGCGGTGTACGTGCAGCAGGCGTTCGGCCGCCGCCTGCTGTCCCTGGTCGTGGGCCTGGTGGTCGTGCTGACCGGGTTGGTCTCGGCGGCGGCGGTGGCGCGCAGCTTCGTGGGCTACCTGGGCGTGTTCGTGGAGCTGCCGGCCTGGCTGACGATCGTCGCCCTGCTGGCGGCGCTGGGCGCCCTCGCCGCCTGGGGGATCGCCGAGTCGCTCAAGGCGGCCCTGGCGTTCACCCTGGTCGAGATCGCGGGGCTGCTGCTGGTGGTGTGGGTGGCGCGCGGCGCGCTCGGCGACCTCCCCGCGCGCGCCGGCGCCATGGTGCCGGGGCTCGACCTCGGCGAGTGGCGCTCAATGGGCCTCGCCGCCTACCTGGCCTTCTTCGCCTTCATCGGCTTCGAGGACATGGCGAACGTGGCCGAGGAGGTGAAGGAGCCGGAGCGGACGCTGCCTTGGGCGTTCCCCCTGGCGCTGGGGGTGGCGACGCTCCTGTACCTGGTGGTGAGCGCGGCCGCGGTGCTGGCGGTGCCTGCGGAGGCGCTGGCGGCGGCGGACGCGCCCCTGGCGCGGGTGTGGGAGTCGCAGACCGGCTCCTCGCCGGCGGCGATCAGCCTGATCGCGCTGTTCGCCGTCACCAACGGGGCGCTGGTCCAGCTCGTCATGGCGTCCCGCGTCCTGTACGGGCTCGCCGCCCAGGGCTGGCTGCCGCGGCGGCTGGCGCGGGTCCACCCCACCACGCGCACGCCCCTCCTGGCCACGGCGACCGTGACCGGGGTCGCCCTGCTGCTGGCGCTGACCTTCCGCCTGGAGGGACTGGCGGCGGCCACCACCACCATCGTGCTGGTCCTGTACGCGGCCCTCAACGCCGCCCTGCTGCGGCTCAAGCGGCGCGACCCGGCGCCGCCCCGGGCGTTCGTGCTCCCGGCCTGGGTGCCTGCCACCGGGCTCCTGGTGTGCCTCGCCTTCCTCGCCTTCCGGGCCGGGTCGTGGGGGGTGGGCTGAGGTCGATCAGATCGTGAGCAGCTCGACCTCGGCGCGGTGCCCGGGCGAACGCGCGAGTCGGGCATCGAGCGTCAACAGCGGCGCGTCGAGCACCTCGGCCAGCGCAATGTACGCCGCGTCATAGGCCGACAGGTTGGCGCGCAGCGCCCAAACCCGGGGCAGGAGGTCGGCGTGGGCGTAACGCGTGACGTCGAGCTCGAGCAGGTCACGAACCGCCTCGCGCGCTCTGGCGGCGCCGAGCGTCCCCGCCGCCTGGAGGCGACGCAAGACCTGAGCGACCTCGAGGTCGAGCAGGTGGGGAGCGTGGAGCGTCTCGGCAGGAGGTGCGATGCGATCCGCCACCGCCTCGCCTGCGTCGCTCCCCACCAGGAGCTCCAGGACGGCCGAGGCGTCGAGGACGATCACCTCGCTTCGCGCTCAGCGCGCACGACCTCGGCGGCAGAAGGCCTGATCTCGATGCGGCTCCGTCGAGCGATCCGCTCGAGCACCTCCTGCCGTGTCGGCCGCTCCAGGGAGCGGCGGAGCTCGGCCAGGAGATACTCGGAGAGGCTCATGCCCGCGGCCGCCGCTCGCACCTTGAGCTGCCGGTGCACCTCGTCCGGGACGTTGCGAATCTGGACCATCTTGCTCATGCGCCTAGCATGTGTGCATGCGCTGCGCATGTCAAGCTACGGGCACGCCCCCCGCGCGTCCTCTCGTACACTCGGCGGCTCATGACCGACCTCCGCGCGTGGCTCGCCGCCGAGCCGTTCACCCTGGTGCTCTCGGGCGGCTTCTTCGGCTTCTTCGCCCACACCGGCCTGCTGGCCGCCCTCGAGGAGGCGGGCCTGCGGCCGCGCCGGGTGGTCGGCTGCAGCGCCGGCGCCCTGGCGGGCGGGCTGTGGGCGGCCGGGCTGCCGGCGGCGGCCCTCGAGGCCGAGCTGCGGGGGCTGCGCAAGGAGCACTTCTGGGACCCGGGACTGCCGCTGGGGGGCCTCCTCAAGGGGCGCAAGTTCGTGGCGCTGCTCGAGCAGGTGCTCGAGCGCGCCGACGCCCCCGCCCGGATCGAGGAGACGACGCTCCCCTTCGCGCCGGTGGTCCACGACGTCTTGCGCCGCCGCCCGTGGGCGCTGGAGACGGGGCCGCTGCCCCTGGCGATCCGGGCCTCGTGCACCGTGCCCCTGCTGTTCCGGCCGGTGCGCTGGGAGCGGACCCTGCTCGTGGACGGCGGCGTGAGCGACCGGGCCGGGTTCAGCGCCCTGCGCCCGGGCGAGCGGGCGCTGTACCACCACCTGCTGCCGGGGGCGATCGACGTCGCCTTCGCCCGCGCGGTGCCGAGCCCCGGCGCCACCTGCCGCACGATCGCGGTGCCGGGCCTGCCGCGGGTGGGGCCGGATCGCCTGGACGCGGGGCTGGAGGCCTACGCGCAGGTGCGGGCGCACGCCGCGACGCTCCTGGGCGCGCCGGCGCGGACCGGCCGCTGAGGCTGGCCCGCTGCTTCAGCGGGCCTTCAGGCTCTGCACCAGGCGGATCACCTGCGCCGGCAGGATCCGCCCCACCTTCTCGACCGCGTACACGCCTTCCTGGACCTTGGGTGGCTCCTCACCCCTCAGGAGGCCGGCATGCAGCACCTGCTCGCTGGCGACGTCGACGACGGTGACGCGGCACCACTCCCGCCAGGCGCCGGAGGCCTCCTCGCCGGTCTCGGTGTCGACGTAGCGCCCCTCCAAGCCCAGGTTGTACCGCATGAACAGCACCGCGCCGACGTCGTCGCCCTCCGCGGCGCGCAGCTCGGAGGGCAGCGCCAGGAACACCTCGCCATCCAGGTAGGGAGGGTCGTCCAGCATCTTGTTCAAGCGCTGCGAATAGCGTCCGTCGATCCGGATCGGCAACACCTTCCCCTGCAGCGGTCCCTCCCCTCGCTCGCTGACGCGCCCGAGCGGCGCCAGACGGTCCACCGTCTCTTGCCAGCTCCGCTCCACCTGCCGCTGATACGCCAGGCCGATCGTGCCGCGGAACACCCACAGCGCGGGCAGCAAGACCAGCGCGACCAGGCCGAGCACGACCACGGCGCCCGACCGGTCCTTCTGCACCTGAATGGGAGGGATCACGGGCTGCGGTCCTCCACGCGGACCGTGGAAGCGCGGCCGCTCCCATGCCGGGCGGTCCGCCGCGCCGACCGGGCGCAGACGCGCCTGGAGCGCTTCAATACAGGATGCGACGACCGAAAGGATCACGGAGATATCGTTCATGGTTGCCCTGTTTCGCGACATGATACGAGCTCGGCTGCCGGGGGAGGGCGCCCCGGCGTGATCCGAACGGGGGAGGGCTGGGGCCCCTTTCGCCCCGTCGGCTGGGGGCGATACAGTCCGGCCGTGACCCGCTCCCCTGCCGCACACCGCGCCCCCGCCCTCCGGTCCCTCTCCCGCCGGGTGGCGCGGCTGCTCGAAGCGCCGGCGCGCGACCCCGACGAGCCGCTGGCGCCGGCGTTCGCGAGGCAGGCGGAGCGGCTACGCGGCTGGCGCGAGGAGCCCGCCCCTCGGGCAGAGCGGGACGCCCCCGCCGCGCTGGCGGACCTCGAGACCTTCCTGGCGCGGCACTTCCCCGCCGGCGACCCCTGGACCCGCGCCGGGCTCGAGGAGGCCGCGGCCGAGGGCGAGCCGGTGAGCCTGCGCTGGAGCGGCGAGGGCTGCCTGCTCCTCGACCAGGGGCCCGGCGGGCTGAGCGGCCTGGTCCACCCCGACCTCGGCGGGGCGCTCCGCCGGGCGCTCGACCGCTTCGTGCGCGAGGCGCTGTTCGACCCCCAGGCGCTCGCCGATCCGAAGGCGTCCGCCGCTCTGGCCGCGCGGATCGAGGCCCTGCGGAGGCTGGCCATTCCGCTGTTCGAGGCCCTGGCCGCGGTCGAGGCGGTGCGTCTGGCGGTGGCGCGGGGGCCGCGCGGCGTGGTGAGCTCGGCCTGGTGCTTCACCCTCGACCGCCTGCCGGTCGAGCTTCGCCGCCACGCGGCGACGTCGACCGAGCAGCGGGCGGCCTGGAGCGAGGCGCTGGGGAAGGACCTCGCGCCCGACGCGCTCGATCCCACCCTCGTGGTCGACACCGGTCACCACTCCCCCGCCGAGGCCGCGGCCCTGATCGAGGCGCTGGGCGACCTCGAGGCGGCGCGGGACGGCCTGCTGATCCGCGGCGACAACGCCCACGCCCTGCGGCTGCTCGCGCCGCGCTTCGCGGGGGCGGTGCAGTGCGCCTACCTCGACCCCCCCTTCAACACCGCCACCCACCGGGCCTACCCCGACCGGCTGGACCGGGCGGCCTGGCTGTCGTTCATGGACGAGCGCCTGCGCCTGTGCCGCGACGTCCTCCGCCCCGACGGCACCCTGTACGCGCACATCGACCAGCACGAGAAGGAGCGGCTGCGCCTGCTCCTCGACCGCCACCTGGAGTACGTGGCCGAGGTGATCTGGCGGATCGGCTGGGTGTCGGGGTTCAAGACCCGGGCCAACAAGTTCATCCGCAACCACGACACGATCTATCAGTACGGCCGCTCGCCGCGGCCCCTGTTCCTCAAGCAGTACCTGCCCTACCCCGAGGGCTACCTGCGGCGGGACGGGAAGCCGCCCACCGGCAAGGGGATCCCCCTCGAGGACACCTGGAACTGCAGCGCCGCCGACCGGCTGGACTCGATCCAGATCATGAGCTTCAGCCGCGAGAAGGTCGGCCGCGGCGACCTGACCCAGAAGAACGAGAACCTGCTGGAGCGCATGCTGGTCGCCTCGTCGCGGCCGGGCGACTGGGTCCTCGACCCGTTCCTGGGCTCGGGGACGGGCTGCGCGGCCGCCCACAAGCTGGGGCGGCGGTGGATCGGGATCGACCGCGGCGCGACCCTCGACGAGGTGGTCCTGCCGCGGCTGCTGCGGGTGCTGCAGGGCGACCCGTACGGGATCAGCAAGGGCGTCGGCTGGCAGGGCGGCGGCGCCTTCGAGCGCCTCGAGCTGGAGGGGACGTCGTCGGTGCTGGCCAGGGCCCTGGGCGCGGAGGGGGCGCCGCTCGACCTCGTGGTCAGCCTGACCTGGCTGCTCGGCCTGCGCGTCCGCCGGCAGCTCGCCTGCGGCGAGGGGGTGCTGCTGGCGGGAGAGGACCCGCGGGGGGCGCCGGTGCTGATCGCGGGCCCGGCCTGCGTCGCGGGCGCGGAGCGGGTGGCCGCGGCGGCGGCCGCGCTGCCGTCCGGGCCGGGGCGCGTACTGCGGGACCCGACCGCGCGGGTGGAGGCGCCGGCGAAGTGGGGGGTGGCCGACGCGCGGGAGGTGCTGCGCCGACTCCTGGACGCGTTCAGCGGAGGCCGAGGGGACGAAGGCTGGTAGCATTCCCCCTGCCCCGCAGTGCCCGCAGAGGTGCGCCCATGAAGTGCCCCAAGTGCCCCCACGGCAAGCTCGAGGTCGTGACCGTCGACGAGGTCGAGGTCGACCGCTGCGCCGAGTGCCGGGGGATCTGGTTCGACCAGGCGGAGCTGGGCGAGCTGCTGGACAAGGAGCGCGACAAGGTGACGCCGCTCCTCGGCGGCGAGGACGAGGCGGGGTTCGACTACGAGCGGGGCAGCTGCCCGCGCGACGGCAAGCAGCTGCTGCGGGTCAAGAGCGTCCGCAACCCGGCGATCACCCTCGATCACTGCAGCGCCTGCCGCGGGATCTGGCTGGACTCGGGCGAGTTCCAGCGGATCAAGGACGCCCAGCCGGGGATCCGCCTGGGCGAGATCGTGTAGCCGGTGAAGGTGACCGCCTAAGGGGGGAGCCTCGCTGTCAGATCGACAGCGGCGAGACTTCGGGCTTGGCCGCGGGAGCGTCGTAACTCATAATGCGCCCGCCTCTTGCCGACAGCGGCCCCGCTGCGGCAAGACCGTTGCTTGCCTGCCCGGGATCCCAGGAGTCCGTCATGCCGACCTACGACTACGTCTGCACCGACTGCACCCACGAGTTCGAACACTTCCAGAGCATGAGCTCGGATCCCCTCACCGATTGCCCCGAGTGCAACAAGAGCAGCCTGCGCCGCAAGATCGGCACCGGCGGCGCGCTGATCTTCAAGGGCTCGGGCTTCTACTGCACCGACTACAAGAAGCCCTCCCCCGACAAGAAGGTCGAGCGGGCCAAGGAGGCGGCCAAGGACGTCAAGAAGTCCTCCTCCTCCACCGCCACCTCCGACTCGGCGGCCTGAGGGTGGCGCTGCCCGACGCGCTGGAGCGGCGCGAGCTGCTCTACGGACGGCCCCGCCGTCAACCCGACTACGCCAAGCTGGGCGAGCGGTACCTGGAGGCGGGGCGGCGCAGCGACGCCCTGGAGGCCTTCTGGCGCCTCGAGGACGCCGAGGAGCGGCAGGCGCGGATCCGCTCGCTGAAGGACGAGGCGGTCAAGGAGGGCGGCGCCTTCTTGCTGACCCGGATCGCGACCCGCGATCCGGTGACGGCGGACGAGTGGCGCGAGGCGTCGGAGAAGGCCGAGGCCGACGGCAAGCTGCGCTACGCCCTCGCCGCCGCCCGGCAGGCGGGCGACGCGGCGCGGGTGAAGGCGCTCGAAGGAAGCCTGGGCCTGGGGACGCCGGACGAGGAGGACGAAGAGGCGCCGCCTGCGGCGGCGACCGAGGGCGCCGAGTCGGAGTAGACGTCCTCTCGGTACACGCAACGAGCGACCTGCGGCGAACGCGGCAGGTCGCTCTCTTCGTTTTGGGCGCTGGTTCGTTAGACGAGCAGCAGGCGGGTGTGGCCGACCACCCAGCCCAGGCCGTAGACGTGGCTGGGGCGAGTCGTGATCGCGTCGGCGTCCTCTTCGAACCCGGCGATCGCGGTGAGCGCGTCCTCGCGGGTCAGGAACACCTCGACGATGAACCCGCAGGCCTCACAGGTCTGGGGGAACTCGCAGTAGGGGAGCGCTTCCTGGCAGTTGGGGCACGAGAAACGATCGTCGTAGAACTCGAAGTCGTGCATGGCTCCCTGCCTCTCTCCGCCTTCCGCTGTAACAATCTCCGTGCCGTCAGGCGGGCACTCCAGTTACACGAGTTAGGCAGGCGGTTCCTTCTCCTATCCGTTTTCGTCTCAGTCGGTGAGCCCAACGCGAGAAGGAACTACCCACCACGGGTCGAGTCGGGACAAGAAACAGTGAACCAGGTTCACTTCCTGTGCTACCCTTCCGGCTATGAGCGAGTCCCTGCCTGCCATCGTCCGTCCTCCCGTCCGGTTCGGCGCGATCGCCCACGCCCTCACCGGCCTGGCGACGCCCCCGCCGGTCCCCCTCCGGGCGCCAGACCGCTCCCTGGACCTCGCGCCCGGGGTCCCCGCGGACCTCTACCTCCCCGCGGGCGAGGGGCCGCACCCGGCGGCCCTCCTGGTGCACGGCGGCGCCTTCCTGATCGGCTCCCGCCGCATGAAGCCGATGCGGTTCCTGGCCGATCGCCTCAGCGCGGCCGGGATCGCCGTCGCCACGTGCGACTACCGCCTGCTGCTGCGCGGCGCCCGGCACCTCGACGATCAGGTGGCCGACGTGCGCGCCGCCCTCGGCGGCCTGGCCGCGCACGCCGACGCCCTCGGCTTCGATCGCCAGCGCCTCTCCGCCGTGGGCCTCAGCGCGGGGGCCACGCTCACCCTCCTGGCGGCGGAGGCGTCGCCGACGCCAATCCACCACCTGGTGTCGGTGTTCGCCCTGTACGACCTCGCCGGGCTGTCGGGCCCCCTGGCAGGTCTGCTGGGCCGCCTCCTGTTCGGGACCGGCGACGCCGAGGTGTGGCGCGACGCCTCGCCCCTGGCCCGCCCCTCTCCGGCGGCGCCCCTCACTCTGCTCCACGGCACCGCCGACGGCTTGACCCCCTTCGAGCAAGCGGTGCGCTACCGCGACCTGCGCGCCGCGCGGGGGCTCGCCACCCGACTGCACGTGTACGAGGACGCACCCCACGGGTTCTTCAACCCCTGCGACGCCCTGGCCGAGCGCGCCGCGGCCGACGTGGTCGCGGCGCTCGAGGACTCTTGATCTATGTCAATCGCGTAGACGCTCACCAGTGTTGAATCGCCCCACGCGTCGTGCAGGAATTGCTCGACGGCTGGAGGCCGCGGTTGAGTGGCGCCCTGAGCGAGGACGAGGTCCGCCGGCTCCTGTCGGTGGCGCGGGCGCGCCCCTCGGGACGCACCTTCGCCGAGTGCATGAGCCAGCCCGGTGGTCGCCGCCCTGGCGAAGCTGTTGCCGACGCCGGTCAAGATCGTGGCGGGAGCCTTCGACCTCGGCACAGCGCGAGCCGCAGCCACTTGCGGCCGGCGGGGGATCGCTTCGAGCTCGTCGGTCCCCAGAGCGTCGCCCTGCACGAGTACGACCCTGTCGCGCTGGAGGAGTACCTCGCTCACTACGCGTTGCTGGACCCGACCGCCCCCCGTCACGGTCCGCCGAGCCATCCCTCCCCCAGCCGGGTCACGAGGAGCGCCACCGCGCGAGGTGGGTCCCGATCCTGCACACCTCCCCTTAACTCCAAGTTTTCCTGTACCCCATTCGGGTAATTGCGCGAGACGGCCAAGATGCCGACTCTTCTCCCACTCGCGGCGACTCACGCTCGCGAGGCGAAGGGGGGAGCATGGAGAGGACCCGTCGGATCGGCGCCGCCGGTCTGTGCGTGCTGGCTGGCGGCCTGGTGGCGGTCGGCTGCGACAAGGGGGGCAGCGGGGGCGGCGCCCGCACCAGCCTGGCCGGCCCGGTCGTGGCGGGCTTCGTCGCGAACGCCGACGTGAAGGTGTTCACGATCCGCGCCGACCGCACGCTGGCCTTGGCGGCCACCGGGACCACCGACACCACGGGGGTGTTCACTCTGGATCCGCCCGGCGACGGGCCGTTCCTGGTGGTGGCGGGGAACGGGACGTTCGTGGACGAGGCGACGGGGGCCTCGAAGAGCCTGGCGGCGATCCCCGATCCCCTGGCCACCCTCGACAGTCCGCGCCCCAAGACGCTGGAGGCGGTGATCGGTTCGGGGTCGGGGACGTCGCCGCTCTCGCTGACCCTGACCCCGCTGTCCACCTTCGCGGCCCGGCGGGTGGCGACGGCGTCGAAGACCGACGCCAACGCGCTCACCGAGTCGGCGGTCACCGCCAGCAGCCAGGAGCTGGCGACGGAGTTCGGCCTGGTCGACTCGAGCGGCAACCCCGTGGACCCACGGACGATCGTGCCGCTGGACTTCACGAGCAGCGGCGACGCCGCCACGATCGCCTCCGACCCGAGCTCGCCCGCGGCCAAGCTGGGGGCCCTGCTGGCGGGGCTGTCGCAGGCGGCCGACGACGCGGGCCTCGCCGACCCCCTCGACCTGGTGGAGGCCCTGGCGCAGGACGCCGAGGACGGGGTGTTCAACGGCCAGGACGGGAGCGGGTCCTCGATCCAGCTCGGCAGCTCGGGCACGACCCTGGCGCCCGACGCCGGGACCGGGCAGCTGGCCGACGCCACTCAGGACTTCCTCGACAGCCCCGAGAACACCTCCACTACGACCTCGAGCGACTTCACCGACCTCCTCGACGACGTCTCGACCCAGGACGTCGCCCCGGCCGGCGTAAACAAGGCGCCCTCCTTCTCGCCGATCCCCGACCAGAGCGGCGTGGTCGGCTTCCCGGTGGCGATCACGCTCAGCAGCGTCAGCGCCGGGAGCGGCGAGAGCCAGGGGCTCACCTTCACCACCGCCAGCAGCGACACGGCCGTGGTGTCGACCCTGAGCGTGACCGGCTCCGGCACGACGCGAACGCTGTCCTTCACCCCGGTGGGCTCGGGTCCGGCCACGATCACGGTGACCCTGAAGGACGACGGGGGGACTGCCAACGGCGGGGTGGACACGGCGGTGAAGACGTTCGTGGTGACGGTGCTAGCGCCTGCGGCGCCGAGCTTCACCTCGACGCCCGTGACGAGCGCGCCGGCCGGAGTGGCCTACAGCTACACCCTGGCGGCGACCGGAACGCCTGCGCCGGTCATTTCGCTATCGGGCGGCACGCTGCCCAGCTGGCTCAGCTACAGTTCGTCGACCCGGGCGCTGTCGGGGACGCCCGCGGTCGGCGACGCTGGCTCAACCGGGACGCTGACCTTCAGCGCCAGCAACGGGGTGGCGCCAGTCGCGACCCAGAGCTTCGCGATCCTGGTCACGACGGTGCCCACGATCACCAGCACGGCGCCGACGTCGGTCCTGGCGGGGAACGCCTACAGCTACACCGCGACCGCCACCGGCACGCCCGCGCCGACGCTCTCCTTCTCGGGGCTGCCGTCGTGGCTGACCGCCGCGGGCGACACGGTCTCGGGCACGCCGGGCGCGATCAACGCGGGGCAGCACAGCTTCACGGTCACCGCCACCAGCGCCGGCGGCACCGACACCCAGACGGTGACGGTCGACGTCGACCTCGCGCCCACGATCACCAGCGCGACGCCGCCCGGCCTCGCCTACGAGGGCACCGGCTACAGCCACACGGTGACCGCCAGCGGACACCCGGCGCCGACCTTCAGCCTGAGCGGCGCGCCGGCCTGGCTGACGATCAACGCGACCTCGGGTCTCCTGTCGGGGACGCCGCAGAACCAGGACCAGGGGACGGCCAGCAACATCGTGGTCACGGCGTCGAACGGGATCGGGGCGGTCTCTTCGCAGACGTTCTCGATCCTGGTGGAGGCGGGGCCGGTGATCACCAGCACCGCGCCCACGACCGCGGTGGACGGTGTGCTCTACACCTACACGATCACGGCCACGGGGACGCCGACGCCGACGATCAGCGTGTCGGGGCTGCCCGGCTGGCTGAGCTTCGACAACGTCGACACGATCACGGGCACTCCGGGGACCGGCGACGTCGGCGTACCCGTCGCGATCACGGTCACCGCCGACAACACCACGAGCAGCGCAGGGGCGCTCTCCGACACGCAGACGTTCCAGATCACGGTGGACGCCACCGCGCCGACCGGGAGCTGGAACGCGACCAGCTGGGACAACGCGGTATGGGGCAACTAATGGACTCCGCAGAAAGGGAAGGGGGAGGAATGCAGATCGTCATCGAGGTGGACCGGCGGCTCTTGGTCCGCCTGGGTATGGCGTGCGCCCTGGGGGCGTTCGTCCTGGGGGTGAGGCCGGGAGGCGTCTTCGCCGGCCCCCTCACCGTGCCGAATACCTTCACCGCCAACACGGTGATCAGCGCGTCCGACATGAACGCCAACTTCGACGCGATCGAGGCCGAGAGCGACGCTCAGGATGCCCGGATCGCGGCGCTCGAGGCGCTCCTGGCGGACGTCTCGCGGGTGACCAGCGGCACGACCGACACGATCGTGTTCGCGGGGCTGAACGTGCAGATCCATAACGGCGCCGGCAGCACCGCTAGCGCCAATGGCGCCGGCAACCTGATGCTCGGCTACAACGAGAACACCCTGGCGGCGCCCCGTACCGGCTCTCACAACCTCGTGGTCGGTGACGAGCACGGGTACGCCAGCTACGCCGGCGCGCTGATCGGCAGCGGCCACAGCGTCAGCGGCACCTATGGCGTCGCGATCGGCGGCTCGGGCAACACCGTCACCGGCACCCACTCCGCGCAGCTCGGCGGCCGGGGCATGGTGATCGACGACACCGTCGGCGCCACCGAGAACGGGGACCACACCACCAACGTCGGCGGCCTCAACGGGGAGTACAGCGAGGATGACGGGGCTTCCCTCGGGACCGGCGCTGCGATCGCGGACCTCGGGCTCGACGCGGCGGTGACCTACGTCGGCGATGGCTCCGCGAGCGTCGACATCGGCTGGGGCTCGAGCGTGTCGCTCGGCGGTTCGGCCACGAACCTGAACATCGGGTTCGGCGCCACCAACGTCGTCGTCGGCGCTAACGCGAACGACGTCCAGCTCGGCACGTCCGCCGGTCAGGTAGCGGTAGGCTCCTCCGTCCCCGGCTTCGTCATGGTCGGACAGGAGGCCAACGACGTCGCGATCGGCAACTGGGCGAGCAACGGGGTCACCATCGGCTGGCAGGCCGGCAAGGACTCTGGGACGGGGACGGTGGTCGGCACCGGCTCGGTCGCCATCGGCGGGGAGTCCGCCGGCGACGTCATGATCGCCCAGCAGACCAGCGGGAACGTCTACATCGGCACCGATGCCCTGACAGTCGACGTGGGCACGAACGCCAATCAGTGCTCGCTGGGCAACGGCGCCGGCGCGAACGGTGGCACCGGCCTGGTGATGGTCGGACAGGAGGCGAACGACGTCGCGCTGGGCAACTGGGCGAAGAACGGGCTCAGTCTGGGCTACGAGGCCGGCTGGCAGAACGGCAGCAGCAAGTCGGTCTCGACCGGAGCCGGCAACATCACCCTGGGCGACGACGCCCGCGGGTTCGTGAACCTCGGCATGGGCGCAGGCGCCGTCTACCAGGGACCCTGAGCCGGGTGACCGAGCAGGTCGATCGAAGGGCTCCCTCCGGTCGCCTCTTGGCGATCGGAGGGAGCCTCGCTGAAGGAAGTCGGTCGAGGCGCCATGAAGAGCCCTACCCTGATCCCTGTCTTGCCTCTAGCGGTAGGAGCGGTCTGCGCGGCCGGACTCGCCGCGCTAGCCGGTGTGGCGCTCACGCCGAGGTCTCGCGAGAGCTCAGCCGCTCCGTCACCTGCCGTGACGCAGCCGAGCGGCGTGGAGCGCTCGCAGTCGGACCGGGAGTGGGTGGACGCCGCTGATGCGCTGCAGGCAGCCGAGCACTCCTCCCTGGCGCCGACCCCCGCTCTCCCGGCGGAGAATCACGCCCCGGCTTCTGGCGAGCGCTCCCCGTCTCCGCAGGTGGCGTACTCGCTGGCGGCAGTGCGTGAGGTCGAGGCCTCCGCCCAGACCATTCGCCGGCTGATCGAGCCCGAGACCGAAGAGGCGGCGCTGCTGGCACGCCTCGTGGATCTGGTGCGCTCGCGGCGCTCCGACGAACCGACGGGAGGGGGCTCGAACGGCCGAGCGGAGCCAGCGACCGCGCTCACCGCCCAGGAGCGGATCCCTCAGCTCGAAGCGGCCTACCCCAGCCCCGCGGCGCGCCAAGAGCTGCTGCTCCTGCTGAGCGATCCCGACCCCAAGGCACGCATCATGGCCCTGCGGGCGCTGTCACGCTGGAGCGACAGCGAGGCGGACTTGATCGCGCTCCTCGAGCGCGAGCAGGACGCCTGCGTTCGGCGCGCCGCCGTGGCGGCGCTCAGCGGACGCGGCGGGGAGCGAGCGCTCGCAGTGCTGGCGAGCTGGACCCGACGCGACGACTTGCCCCGTCCCGAACGGGACGCCGCCATTCGGGGCACGCAGCGGCTGGCGCGCAGACTGGGCGAGCCGGTGCCCGCCCTGCCGCTCACCCGCCGGCAAGAGATGCGCTCGGCGGCTCCCGCGGCGGCGCCGCGACGAGACTCGGCGGGGCGGAGCGCGCAGCGCCGCGAACGGCTGAGTCGAGCAAGGTAACAGCCAAGGATCGAATGGGTCCGAGTGGTTGACTATGAGCTCACGCGGCGGCCGGAGACGCCGCTCCTCGTCGGCGGCAGCCCCTCGCCGGTCCTCCGCGGGTCGGCGGGCGAGGGGGCGTGCACGAATGAAGGACTGACGCAATATTAGACGAGCGGCTCTGCGTCCTTGAATGCCCGCGGCGTGTATGCAAGATCGCAGACGTGAGCCGCTCCAGCTCGATTCGCGAGAACGACGTCCGCGCCCTGTTGGGGGTGGTGCGGCGGGTGGCGAGCCTGCCCCAGGAGGCCGGCCAGCGCGAGGCTGCGGTCCTGGAGGAGGTGCGGCGGCTGCTCGGGGCGCCGTTCGCGCTGGTCTCGTTCAGCGAAGGCTTCGCTCCCCACCGGCTGCCGGTCGAGTCGATCGTGACGCAGGCGGCGGGGCTGGACGACCGTCAGCTGGAGCTGACCGCGGAGTACTTCCGCACCGACGGCGCAGCCGATCCGGTCCACCCGCGTCTGGCGGACATGCTGCAGCAGGCGGCGCAGGGCGAGGTCCTCACGGTGAGTCGTACGGAGCTCTTCGCCGACGCCGTCTGGTATCGCGATCGGCACGTCCAGACCTGGCGGCGGGAGGCGGACTTGGACCACTGCCTGTTCGCCAACTTCAAGCTCGACGACCAGGGCGCGGTGAGGGTCCTGGCCCTCCACCGCCCGTGGGGGGATCGCCCCTTCACCGAGCGGGACCGGCTGCTGGCGGACGTCCTGTGGGCCGGAGTCGCTCCGCTGGTGCTGGCCGACCCTCGCGCGCCGACCGGCCTCGAGGCCGCGCTGAACCGCTGGGCCCTGACGCCGCGCGAGCGCGAGGTCTCCCGGTACGCGGTCCGCGGTCTCGCCAACAAGGAGATCGCCCGAGAGCTCGGGATCGCCCCCGACACGGTCAAGGTGCTGCTCGGCCGGGTGTACCGCAAGACCGCCACCAGGGGGCGCACGGAGCTGGCGAGCCTGCTGCTCGGCGGCGACGGGGCGCCGCGGCGCTAGCTGCCGAGCGCCGCCCGGACCGCCTCGAGCTTCTGCTTGGCCTCGGTCGCGACCTCGCCCACCTGCTGCTTCTTGTCGGCGGCCACGAGGTCGAGGACCACCGCCGGGTCCATGAAGGCCACGGTGACCTCGCCGCTCTCCTCCTGACGGACCAGGACGTTGCAGGGGAGGAGGAGGCCAATGTCGGGGTCGGCGTCGACCGCCAGGCGCGCCAGGGCCGGGTTGCAGGCGCCCAGGATCCGATAGGGCGGGCGGTCGACGCCCAGCTTCGCCTTGAGGGTCGCCGCCACGTCGATCTCGCTCAGGACGCCGAAGCCCTGCTCGCCCAGGCGCGCCTTCACGCGCTCCACCACCTCGTCGAACGCGCCGCTCACCTGGACGTCGAAGCCGTAGCGCTCCATCCCGCCTCCTAGTCTGGCTGGATCGGCAGCCAGGCTATCCGATCGAGCCCCTCGGTGGCGCCGTGGCCGGCGGCGGCCAGGGCCCGCAGGACCAGGAGGAGGCCCGGCCCCAGGGTGGCGCCGGTGACCTCGGCGCGGAGCGCGCGGCCGACGGCGCGGGCGTCGGGCTGCTGGAGCCGCTGGGGGTCGAGGCGCAGGAGGCCGCGCCTGTAGCGGGCGAGGTGGGCCAGGCGCTCCTGGAGCGCCTCGGGGGCGTCGCTGGCCGCGGCGAGGACCTGGTCGAGGTCGGCGTCGCCCAGGACGAGGCGCTCGAGGAGGCCCTGCCCGTCGAGGTGGGCGAACAGGCGCCGGGCGTCGGCCGCCGGGGCGTCCGCCTCCAGCAGCGTCGCCAGGGTCAGCAGGCGGAACAGCGCCACCGGCTTGCCCGAGGGGTGAGGGGCGAGCGTCACCTCGTCGTCGCCGGCGACCACGGCGCCGTCGCTCGTCAGCCACCACTCGACCGCCCGTCGCAGCGCCGCCCGCTCCGCCGGGCCCGCCGGCGCAGGGCGGGCGTGCTGCCCGCTCGCCGCGGCTTGCTCTCGCAGGGCCCGCTGGGTCTCCTCCAGGGCCCGTCGCTGCGCCTCGAGCTGCCCTTGCTGCGCCCGCAAGGCGGCGGCCTGCTCGGCGAGCTGGGCCTGCACCGCCTCGGAGAGGGCGCCGCTGACGGCCGCCGTGCCTGCGACCGGCTCGGCAGCTTTCGGCGCGGCAGGCGACGCCGCAGGCGCCTTCGCGGCGGGCGCCGAGGTCGGGGCGGCGACGGTGGGGGCCGGCGCGGCGGCGCCGCCGTTCCTCTTCGGGGCGGGCGCGTCGCTCCCCTCCGCGGGCGCCTCGCCGCCGCGGGCGATCTGCTCCTGCAGCCGCTCCAGGCCGCGGCTCAGCTCGCTCAGGCTGGGAGGACGCGCCTCGTCGGCGCCGGTCTTCCAGAACACCTCGGCGTCGGGAGCGCCCTCGGCCTCGGGCGGCAGGTCGAGGCCCTCGTCCTCGAGCTCGTCGTCCTCGAACTCGTCGGCCTCCTCCAGCCGCTCCTGGCGATCGAGGACCGCCTCGTCGTCCTCCTCGTCGTCCGCCTCGTCCTCGTCGTCCTCGTCCTCCGCCGCGGGGGGCGCGGCCGCACGCGGCGGCGCCGCGGCGGGCGC
>JAWLGW010000015.1:0-19894 GCA_041690735.1 Planctomycetota bacterium | reverse complement strand
TACCACCACCGCCAGGGGCGCGGCGGCGGCGAGGGCCAGGGCCCAGCGGGCGACGCCGCTCGTCTCGGCGGCCAGGAGCGCCGCCGCCGTGAGCCCCGTGGTCACGATCGCCAGCACGAAGAAGTGAGCGGGGCTGCGGGGTGGGATCCCGAGCGCCCGCAGGGCGGGCGGAGGCCCGGGGCGATCTGCCCACACCACCCGCTCGCCCGGCTCGAGGAGGGGCGCCCAGGGCGCCGCCTGCGGCGGAGAGGCCATGGTCGGCGAGGACTCGAGGGACCTTCTTGATGCCGTCACCCGCGCTCCTATAGTGACCGCCTCCTCACATCATGCACGGGAGACGGCACATGCGCGTCGGTAAGGTCGTCCGCGCCCAGCGGAAGCTCAAGATCGGGATCAACGGTTTCGGACGGATCGGGCGCCTGGCCTTCCGAGTGTGCTGCGCGCGCCCCGAAGAGTTCGAGGTGGTGTGGGTCAACGACCTGACCGACGACCCCACCCTGGAGTACCTCCTCAAGTACGACACGGTGCACGGCCGCTTCGCCGGCGCCCTCGAGCCCGGCGGGCTGGGCGAGTTCTTCATCGACGGCCGCCGGGTGCACGTCACCTCGGAGCGCGACCCGGCGCAGATCAAGTGGGGCGACCAGGGCGTCGACGTGGTGCTGGAGTGCACCGGCGTGTTTCGCACCCGCGCGCAGGCCGCCAAGCACCTCGAGGGCGGCGCCAAGCGGGTGGCGCTCTCGGCGCCCGCCAGGGGCGAGGTCGACGCCACGATCGTGCTGGGCGTCAACAGCGACGACCTGCAGCCCGAGCACCGGGTGGTCTCCAACGCCTCGTGCACCACCAACGCCCTGGCGCCGGTGGCCAAGGTCCTGCAGGAGTCGTTCGGGATCAAGCGCGGCCTCATGACCACGGTGCACGCGGTCACGAACGATCAGCGCCTGCTCGACCTGCCCCACAAGAAGTTCCGCCGGGCGCGGGCCGCCATGGACAACATCGTGCCGACCACCACCGGCGCGGCCGAGGCCGTGGCCCTGGTAATGCCCGAGCTGAAGGGGCGCCTGTCGGGCATGGCCATGCGAGTGCCGGTGCCCGACGGGAGCATCGTCGACCTGGTGGTCGAGCTCGGCAAGCACACCTCGAAGGAGGAGATCAACGCGGCGCTGAAGGCCGCGAGCGAGGGCCCGCTGGCGGGCGTGCTCGGCTACACCGAGGACGAGGTGGTCTCGTCGGACATCGTCGGTTGCCCCGAGTCCTCGATCGTGGACGCCCTCTCCACCGCCGTCATGGACGGGGACATGGCGAAGGTGCTGACCTGGTACGACAACGAGTACGGCTACGCCAGCCGGCTGGTCGACCTCGCGGCGGCGCTCGGCAACCTGGAGGGCTGAGCGTGGCGGCGGCGCGCAAGAAGGACATCGCGAGCCTGGGCGACCTCTCGGGCAAGCGGGTCCTGGTCCGGGTCGACCTCAACGTCCCCCTCACCGACAACGGGGAGGTGGCGGACGACTACCGCCTGGAGTCGGCCCTGCCGACCGTGCGGCAGCTGCGAGAGGCGGGGGCCCGGGTGGTGCTGTGCTCCCACCTCGGGCGCCCCAAGGACGCCCCCGACCCGGCCCTGAGCCTGAAGCCGGTGGCCGAGCGGCTGTCGCAGCTGCTGGGCGCTGAGGTCCGCTTCTGCGGCGAGACGATCGGCGAGGAGGCCGAGCAGGCGAGCCGCGACCTGCCCGCGGGCGGCGTGCTGCTCGTCGAGAACCTGCGCTTCCACAAGGGCGAGAAGAAGAGCGACCCCGAGTTCGCCAAGGCCCTGGCGAAGCTGGGCGACGTGTACGTGAACGACGCCTTCGGGGTGTGCCACCGGGCCGACGCCTCGGTGGCCCGACTCCCCGAGCTGCTGCCGGCGGCGGCAGGGCAGCTGATCGCCCGGGAGGTGAAGGAGCTCACGCCGCTGCGCGACGGCTCGGCCCCGCGTCCCTTCGTGGTGGTGCTGGGCGGGGCCAAGCTCGCCGACAAGATCCCGGTGCTCGACGCGCTCATCCCCAAGGTCGACTCGATCCTGGTGGGCGGCGGCATGGCCTACACCTTCCTCAAGGCCATGGAGAAGCCGATCGGCCGCTCCCGCTACGACGACGAGACCGTGGCCAAGGCGCTGGCGATCCTGGAGCGGGCCCGTGAGCGGTCGCGCGAGACGGGGCAGCAGCTGGTGCTGCCCCGCGACCACGTGGTCGCCAGGTCGCCCGACGACCTGTCGGGCTACGCGGTCGAGGCGGAGGTCCCCGACGACCTCATGGGCCTCGACATCGGGCCGGCCACGATCGCCGAATACACCAAGGTCCTGGGCCGGGCCAAGACCGTGTTCTGGAACGGCCCCCTGGGCGTGTTCGAGAAGCGCCCCTTCCACCTGGGCACTCACTACATCGCCAGCTTCCTGGCCGGTCGCGGCGAGGCCACCCGCACCGTGATCGGCGGCGGGGACAGCGCCGCTGCCACCCGCGAGCTGGGGCTGGCGGACCGGGTGGCCTGGGTCTCGACGGGGGGCGGCGCCTCGCTGGAGTACGTCCAGGGCGAGGACCTGCCGGGCCTGGCGGCCCTGCCGGACGCCTGAGGTGGCCCGCCCCGTCAAGATCGCGCCCTCGATCCTCTCCAGCGACTTCGCGCGCCTGGCCGAGGAGGCGGCGCGCATGGAGCGGTTCGGCGCCGACTGGCTGCACGTCGACGTCATGGACGGGCACTTCGTGCCCAACCTGACCATCGGCGCCCCGGTGGTGAAGGCGCTCCGCAAGGTGACCAAGCTCCCCCTCGACTGCCACCTCATGATCGAGGAGCCGGGGCGGTACACGCCCGACTTCCTGGCGGCCGGCGCCGACGTGATCACCTTCCACGCGGAGGCGCAGGGGGACGCGCGGGCCACGGCCCGGGCGATTCGGGAGGGCGGCGCCCGCGCGGGGCTGGCGCTCAAGCCCGGGACGCCCGCCGAGGCGGCGCTCGACCTCCTCGACGAGCTCGACATGGTCCTGGTCATGACGGTCGAGCCCGGCTTCGGCGGCCAGTCCTACATGGCCGACATGGAGGACAAGGTCCGGGCGGTGGCGGCCGCGATCGGCGAGCGCCCGATCGACCTGCAGGTCGACGGCGGCCTCGACCCCGAGACGGTGAAGCGGGCCGCGGCGGCCGGCGCCAACGTGATCGTGGCGGGGAGCGCGGTGTTCCGCGCCGACGACCCGGCCCAGGCGATCGCCGCCCTGCGGCGGGGGGCCGAGGGCGCCTGACCGCCGAGCGGCCGCCGCTGGCCGCGCGCCGCCGAAAAAGCCTTGGAAACGTCCACCGCGCGCCGTTACCCTCGTACGAGCAGCCGTGTCTTTGGGAGCGCGCGGATGAAGTCTCGGGTGCCGAGCCCCAAGAGTCGCCCTCGCCGTCGCAGCGGGGAGCAGAGCCCAGCGCGCCCCTGGCGGCGTCAACGCCAGCGGCCGAGCCCCTCGAGCACCCGCGACCGCCCGGGGTCGCGCCGCAGCAACAACAGGGCACGCCGCGGGCGTTAGCCTTCGAGCACCTCTCGGATCGCCGCCGCCTCGTCCGCGGCCGCGAGGACCCGCGGCATCTGCGTCGCCATGTCGTCGAGCAGGCGCAGCACCTGCCGGACGTTGGAGCGGAGGCCGAACATGCCCGCGCTGAGGCCGCGGCGCTCGGCGTGGGTCAGCACCTCGGTGAGCGCCTCGAGCTGCGCGCCGCCGAGGTGCTCCGCCTCACGCAGGTCGAGGAGCAGGTGCGCGAAGCCGGCGGCATCGAGGCGCCGCACCGTCTCCGCCGCCTCGTGCACGTCGTCGCCGCGCACGGTCAGGATCAGGAGCTGACCCTCGGGGCGCAGCCGCTCGAACGCCACGGGCGGCAGCGGCTCCTCGGGTTCGGCGAGCGGCTCGGCGGCGGGGAGCGAGGGCAGGGGCGGCGCCGCCCGCGGCGGCGGGGCGTTCGCGGCGGGCGGCTCGGCGGCGGCCGAGAGGTCGAGGGCGCCGAGGTCCACACCGCCGGGGTGCGGGGGGGGGAGATCGGGGCGCTGCGCCGGGTCCTGCAGCTCGTCGGGCGACGGGGCCGGGCGCTCGTCGGAGGCGAACGGGTCCCACAGAGCGGGGCGCGCCGCCGGGGCCGGCTGCGGCGCGTCGGAGGGAATGGGGACCGAGAGGCGGTCCGTCTCCTCGGAGTCCTCCTGCTCTTCGGGCTCGGCGGCTGCGGCCGGCGGGCCTTGCTCCGGCAAGGGGAGGCGCAGGTCGAACGGCTCGGTGTCCTCGGCGTCCTCCTCCGCGGGCGCCAGGGGCCCACCCAGGGGCGTCGCGTCGGCGCCCACCGCCAGCCAGTCCTCGAGGCGCTCGGCGAAGGCCGTGGGGGAGCCGATCCGCCGGCCGGGCTCGCAGGCGAGGGCCCTCGCGCACAGGTCCACCAGCGGCTGCGGCAGGTGCGGGTCGGCGAGGGCCGGCAGCCGTGTCGCCTCCAGCCGTTGCCGCAGGTGGGCGCCCAGGGTGGGGCCGGGCCAGGGCGGCGCGCCGGTGAGGGCGAGGTGCAGCAGCACCCCGAGCGTGAACACGTCCGCGGCGGGGGTCGCCGCCGCCGGGTCCTCCAGGACCTCGGGCGCGGCGCCCGCGAGGTAGCCGAGGGGCAGCCCGCGGGGGTCGAGGGGCGGCTCGGGCACGCCCGGGACCTTGGCCAGCGCGAGCGCGGCCAGCAGCACCTCGTCCTCGCCGTCGCACCACAGGGCGTGCGGCCCCAGGTCGCGGTGGACCACGCGCTGCTCGCCCAGGGCCTCGACCCGGCGCGCGGCTGCGAGGAGCAGCCAGGCCCGCCCCTCGAGGTCGGCCTGCGGCGAGGGAGCGAGGAGGCGCGCGTCGAGGGGCCGCAGCCCCGCCGGCCGCTCGCGCGCCACGAACAGCTCGCCGCGCGGGGCCTCCCCGCAGGCGACCGCCCGCAGGAGCCCGCGGGTCCCCGCCTCAGCCAGGCGGCGACCGACGTCGACCTCGCGCTCGACCAGCGCGGCGAGCAGCGCGCGCTGCTCGCCCGAGGCGGCGATCACCTCGACCTCGGCCCGCCGCCCCTCGGGATCGCGGGCCGCGTAGCGAACGCCCCACCGGGTCGGCCCCAGCGGCTGCTCCAGGTCGAAGCGTCCCAGCTTGCTGTCACCTGCGCCGCTCACGTCTCGCTCCTCGAGCCTCCTTCCGAATGCTCGCCCGCCTCGCCGCGTCCCCATGCTCGCCCGGAGCCCGCGCCGGTGCCAGGTGCGGCCCGCTGAGTTACGATCTTGCCGCGGAGGAAGCCCATCTCATGAAGCGAATCTCGTATGCGCTCGCCCTGTCCCTGCTGCCCGCCCTCGTCTGGGCCGGCGACAAGGAGGCGATGGACCACGACAAGAAGGCCGTCGAGCACTGGAGCGACCCCGATCCGAAGGTGGCGATCGAGCACTTCGAGAAGGCGCTCTCCGAGGCGGAGGGCAAGGTCCTCAAGACGAACCTGCTCCTCTATCTGGGGCAGCTCCACCAGGCGAAGACGGGCGACTTCGACAAGGCCCTCGACTGCTACGACAAGATCATCCGCGCCAACGTGGGCGTGAAGGACGATCGCCTCAAGAACCTCAAGGCCGACGCCCTGCTCAACAAGGGGACGATCCTCTATTCCGAGCGCGACGACGTCGAGGCCGCCCTGGCTGCTTACCAGGCCGCCCACAGCACCTATCCCAAGGCCCGCAACGCCGACGTCCTCGCGCAGCTGTGCTTCCGGATCGGCCGCGACCCGGCCAAGAGCGCCGCCGCCCGCAGCAAGCAGCTGGAGTACTCCGAGAAGCTCTCCCGCGAGGCGCTCCACCACGACAAGGAGAATCGCAACAAGAGCTCCAAGCCGGCGGACACCGCCCGCTATCGCCTGCAGCTGGCGATCGTCCTCTACGCGCAGGACAAGAGGGACGAGGCCACGCAGGTGTGGGAGGAGACGGATCAGAGCGCCCTCACGCTGCAGGCCAACTACCAGCTGGCGATCTTCCAGGCCATTCAGGGCGAGGGCGCCGAGGTCGTCGCGAAGACCCTCCGCGAGACCCTCATGGACGAGAAGGCGCGCTCCACCCCGCGCGCCCGCAACCAGCTGCGCAAGTTCATTCGCACCGAGCCCGACTTCAAGGCCTTCCTCGCCGAGCCCAGCTGGAAGGACCTCGTCACCGACGAGGCCGCTTAGCGCCCGAGTGCCCTTCGAGCACACCCTGTCGGTCCGGTTCGACGACGTCGACCGGGCCGGCATCGTGTACTTCGCTCGCGTCCTCCACTACTGCCACGTCGCCTACGAAGAGCTCATGGCCCAGGCCGTGGGAGACCTCGACGCCTTCTTCCGCACCTCCACCTGGGGCATGCCCCTGGTCCACGCCGAGGCCGACTACGCCCGCCCCATGCGGCTGGCTGAGCGCCTCACGATCGCCCTCGAGGTCGAGCGCCTGGGCGACCGCTCGGTCACCTTCGCCTACACCGTCCGCGGCGCCGAAGACGGCGCCCTCCGCGCCAGGGCCAAGCTGGTGCACGCCTTCGTGGAGCTGGAGGCGTTCGAAGGCATCCCCGCGCCCCCCGACTTCCGCGCGGCGCTGAAGCAGCTAAACCTCGTGTAAGCAGAGAGCGCTGTGGGCAAGGGCAAGAAGAAGAAGGAGCTGTCGGCGTTCGCCCAGGCGGCGCTGGCGCTCGACCAGGACTTCCGCCTGTTCGAGGAGCTCGCGGGCCAGGTGGGACGGCTCGACATCAACAGCGACCGCGGGCTGGATCGCGCGCGCACGCTGCTGGCCGAGGTCGACGCCTGTCGGGTGCGCCTGGGGGAGGGCATGCAGGCGCTGGCGACGACCCTGGACGAGGCGCGCCAGCGCACCGACGCGGCGGCGCAGACGGTGGCCGCCCGCGCCGGCGAGATCCAGGAGCGCCACGACGAGGCGGAGCACATGCTGGCGCGCTTCGCGGCCCTGGGGCAGCTGGTGCAGCAGGTCAACGACTCGGTGGCGGCCCTGCGCACCCCCACGGCCAGCGAGGTGACCGACGCCGACCGGGCGCTCATGGCGAATCAGCTGCCCGAGATCAACGCCCGCCTGGGCGAGCTGGTGGACGCAGCGCGGCAGCTCATGGAGGACGCGCAGCAGGCCAACATGCAGCGCCTGGCTCGCAAGGCCGACTCCCTGCGGCAGAGCCTGCAGACCTCGCTCCACCGGCTCAACCAGTTCGTGGAGCGGCACACCTAAGTGAGGGGGCACGATCCGAGTCGCTCGTCGCGCGGCACCTAGCGGTTAGCAGTTAGCCATTAGCTGTTAGAGCTGTCGCTCCTCGAGAGCTCCTCGCAAGCAGCCTGGACAAGGCGCGACAACAGCTAACCGCTAACCGCTAACTGCTAGCCGCTCGTGCCCGGATCAAGCCGAGCAGCAGCGCGCGAGCCGGGCGAGAGAGAAGACGACGCCGAATCGTGCCCCCTCATTTGGCCCAGGACTGGCGGCGCGCTACTCCTCGTCACGCTGCGGGGCGCCGCGGCCCGGGAGGGCCGAGACGCCCGCGGGCGGCCCGAGCACCTCCTCCGCGTCGGCGGGGACGATCCGCCAGATCACGCCGGTGCCCGGATACGGCTTGGGGAGCGGGACCGGGGTCTCGAGCACCCCGAAGGCGCCGAGGTCCACCACGTACATGGCGCTGCCGTCGCGTGCGAACACCACGTCCATGGGTCGACGCGGACCGGGCCCCAGGCCATGCTCGTGCTCCTCCGGGTCCCCTTCGTGTGCGCGCGATTCGGCCCCCTCCTCGGCGGCGGCCGGACCTCGGGCATAACCTGCCGGGACCGAGCCGGCGGTGCGCTCGCGCGGCGCCTGCGCCTGGGGGGCGCGGTCGCGTTCGCCGCGGGTGCGCGGGCCGAACACCTGCTCGGTGGTGCCCCTCCGCAGGTCGATCCGCACCACCGAGTGGCCCATGTGCTCGCCCTGCTCCTCGCCGGTGAAGGGCGCGGCGTGTCCGAACAGCGCCTGATACAGCACCCGGTCGCCCCAGCGGCCGCCCGGGCTGGCGGCGAGCTTGGTGGGGGCCGTGTGGGGCGGGAAGACGACCACCGGCCGCTGCACGGGCGGATGGCTCTCGAGGAGGAACTCGGGCTGCGGGCCTCCCTCCGGCTGGAAGCGCTCGACGTCTATGGGGTCTCCCGCGGCGAAGTCGGGGAAGCCGTACCACGCGTCCTGCTCCACCCGGAACAGACCGTCGGGGGCGTTGGCGATCGGGCGGCTGCCCCGGGCGTCGTACCCGTTCTCGCAGGCGTACAGGCTGCCGTCGGCCGCCAGGGCGAGGCCGACCGGGTTGCGGAACCCCCAGGCGAACACCTCGAGGTCGGTGCCGTCGGGGTTCATGCGGAACACCACCCCGTTGGGCTTCTCCACCGCTCGGATCCAGCGATCCTCCACCTCGCGGCCGAAGGGCGCGAAGGCCCCGGTGCGGGCCAGCGGCGGCCGATCCCCGTCGAGGGCCCCTCCGCCCAGCGCGAAAGGATCGATCGTGGTGAACTCCCTCCCCTTCAGCCTCATGGTGCGCGCCGGGCGATCGTGGCTGGTCGGGTGCTCCAGCAAGGAGAAGGTGAGGAAGTTGTCGACGCCGACCACACCGGCGTTGGTGAAGCTCCCTTGCCCGAAGTACAGCTTGCCCTCGGGTCCCTCGGCGAGCTGCCCGTTGAAGTGGTCGCCGTTGCTGGGGAGGCCCTCCACCAGGTGGCGCAGGCTGCCGTCGGGGTGCAGGATCGAGATCTTGCCCCGGTGCGACACGAGCATCCGCCCCTGGTGCCACAGGAGGTCCATGATGGGCGGCACGAGCCCGTCGCTGGCGTCGGCGAACACCTCCAGGGCGCCGTCTCGGCCCACCCGCAGGATCCGGGTGGGGGCGTTGGGGTCCCCGTACACCAGCCCCGCCTCGGCCACGTACAGCCGACCCTGGTCGTCGAGCTCGACGCTGGTGGGGTAGGTCAGGTCGGACACGACCACCTCGGTCCGGTACCCCTCCGGGACCTCGGCCGCCTCGGCGCGCGCCGCGGGCACGGCGGGCGGGAGCTGCGCGGCGCCCGGGTCCGCCGGGGTCGGCACCGCCGCCGCCCGCAAGTCGAGGCAGCCGGCCAGCGCAGCCGCGGCTGCGCCGATAACGAACGTACGGAGCCACCGCGCATGCGTCATAAGAGCCTCCTGGGTGCGCGAGCCAGCGAACAAGCGCCATGCCGCCGTGGGCCCGTCTGCCCAAGAGAGGGGGGCAGGCGCGGGACCCGGGCCGATGCGTCCGCTCCCGCGGGCCACCGCTGCCGCAGGGCGCGGCTTCGCCCACTCGGGGGGGGCTCAAGTGGGCTGCGGCGGAGGCGGGGGCCGGCTCCGCCTTTGCGCCTGCCTCCCCAAGCCACAGGAGGGCGTCATGTACGCAGATCGACGAGTGCTGAGGCGCATCGCGTTGGGCTCGGTGGGAGCGATCCTGCTCGGCGGCGGCATCTCCATCACCGACGTCCGGGCCCAGCAGGACGCGCCCGAGGACCAGCAGCAGGTCCACGAGCGGGACGACCAGCGACCGCGGGAGCCGCGGCGCACCCCGGCGGAGCGTGGCCCGCGCCTGACCGAGGGGCGCCTCGGCAACGCCCTCGCCGCGGAGCGCCGGACGAGCTCGGCCCGAGTCCTACAGGAGGAGCTGCACGCGTTCATCGACCTGTACCTCAAGGCGAAGCAGCTGCACTGGAACGTGGTGGGGCCGCGCTTCCGGCCGCTCCACGTGCAGCTCGACGAGATCGCCGAGATCGCCGAGCAGGGCAGCGACGTGCTCGCCGAGCGCATGCTGGCCCTGGGCGCGGTGCCCGACGGCCGGGCCGCGACGGTGGCCGACCGCTCGCCCCTCAAGGACGTGCCCCAGGGGCTGATCCAGGACGCGGAGGTGGCGGAGCGAGCGGCCCAGCTGCTCGAGTCCCAGTCGCAGCGGCTGTACGAGCACATTCGTCAGCTGAACGACATCGACCTGGTCACTCAGGACATCCTGATCGACCTGGCGCAGCAGCTCGACAAGCAGCTGTGGATGCTGGAGGCGCAGGACCACGAAGGGCGCGAGGGGTGACCGAGCCCGCCTGGTCCTCGACGGCGAGTAGGATCGCTCCTCGTGAGCGATCCACCCGCCGCCGAGGAGCTGCACCTGAGGCCGGAACCAAACGCAAAGAGGAGGCTCCGGAGAGCCTCCTCTGCTGCGTTTCGCGTTAGCGCGGGCAGGATTCGAACCTGCGACCTCCGGGTTATGAGCCCGACGAGCTACCGGACTGCTCTACCGCGCGTCGTGAGGTCTGGAGTATAGGGGCCCGCCGCGCCCTGTCAATCGTTGCGCCCGAGGAAGCCGCGGCGCCCGGCGCCCCTTACGTTACCCCTTGAGCGCCTTGAGGATCCGCTCCGTGATCGCGTCGATCGAGCCCACACCGTCGATGTGGTGCACCGCCTGGCGGCGGGTCTCCTCGTAGTAGGCCACGCAGGGCTCACTCTGCTGCCGGTACACGTCGAGGCGCCCCTGGATCGTGGCCGGGTCCTGGTCGTCCGCCCGGCCCGACTGCTTGCCCCGCTCGAGGATGCGCTCCTTGAGCTCGTCCTCGGGGACGTCGATCGCGATCACGGCGTCGACCTCGCGTCCGTGGCTGCTCAGGATCGCGTCCAGCTTCTGGGCCTGGTCGACGTTGCGGGGGTAGCCGTCGAGGAGCACGCCCTGCTTCACGTCGTCGCGGGACAGGCGCTCCTCGACCATGGCGTTGGTCACCTCGTCGGGGACGAGCTTGCCCGCGTCCATGATCTCCTGCACCTTCTTGCCCAGCTCCGTCTGCCGCTTCTTGTGATCCCGGAACATGTCGCCGGTCGAGACGTGGGGGATCCCCAGGGCCTCCTTGAGCCGCGCGGCCTGGGTGCCCTTGCCGCAGCCGGGGGGGCCGAACAGGACGACGTTCTGGGTCACGGTGCCTCCTCTCGAGGGTGGGCGTCGGCCCGGACGAACGGCCAGGGGACGACGGCGCGGGATTCTACTGACCGGACCCCAACTTCGTAAGACCGCGCCCTGGCGCGAGCGCACAGCGCCGCACGCCGTAGACTGGGCCCGCATGAGACGCCTGGTCGTCCTCCTGGTGGTGGGCTTGACCCGCCGGCTGCTCGGCCCCGAGACCCCCAACCTGCGAGGCCTCGCCGCCGAGGGGTTCGCGGCGCCCGTGTCCCCCGTGCTGCCGGCGGTCACCTGTCCGGTGCAGTCGACCTACCTGACCGGCGTCCCGCCGAGTCAGCACGGCGTCGTCGCCAACGGCTGGTACTGGCGTGACCGGGCCGAGGTCAACTTCTGGCGCCAGTCGAACCACCTGGTGCAGGCGCCCAAGGTGTGGGAGATCGCGCGGCAGCGCGACCCCTCCTTCACCTGCGCGCAGCTGTTCTGGTGGTTCAACATGTTCGCCTCGGTCGACTGGTCGGTGACGCCGCGGCCGGCCTACCTGCAAGACGGGCGCAAGGTGCCCGACGTCTACAGCTCGCCCCCCGAGCTGCGGTCGCGGCTCAACCAGTCGCTGGGCCCGTTCCCCTTGTTCCAGTTCTGGGGCCCCGGCGCCTCGATCGCCTCCACCGCCTGGATCGCCGACTGCGCGATCGACGTGTTCGCGCGTGAGCGGCCCTCTCTGAGCCTGGTCTACCTGCCGCACCTCGACTACGACCACCAGCGCTTCGGGCCCAAGGCGGAGCCCAGCCGCCGCGCCCTGCGCGAGGTCGACCGGGAGGCGGGGCGGATCCTCGACGCGGCCCGCGCCGAGGGGGCGGAGGTGCTCGTCCTCTCCGAATACGGGATCAGCGAGGTGACCGCGCCGGTGCACGTGAACCGCGTCCTGCGCGAGGCCGGCTACCTCGAGCCCTGGCTCAACCTCGACAGCTGGGAGCTGCTCGAGCCCGGCGCCTGTCGGGCCTTCGCGGTCGCGGACCACCAGCTGTCCCACGTGTACGTCCGCGACGACGCCGACGTGGCGCCGGTGCGCAAGCTGCTCGAGAAGACCGACGGGATCGAGCGGGTGTTCGGGCGCGAGGAGCTGGCCGAGCTCGGCCTCGACCACCCGCGCTCGGGCGAGCTCGTGGCCCTGGCCGCGCCCGGCCGGTGGTTCACCTATTACTACTGGCTCGACGACGCCCGGGCCCCCGACTTCGCCCGCACGGTGGAGATCCACAAGAAGCCGGGCTACGACCCCTGCGAGCTGTTCCTCGACCCGGGCAAGGCCGCGGTCAAGGCGCGGGTCGCCTGGAAGCTGGCCCGCAAGGCGCTCGGCTTCCGCTACGTCCTCGACGTGGTCCCCCTCGACGCCTCGCTGGTGAAGGGCAGCCACGGGCGACCGCCCGCGACCCCGGAGGATGGGGCGGTGCTGATCTCCTCCAGCCCCGCCGGCGAGCGGGAGCGGTTCGCCGCCACCGACGTGTGCGGGCTCATGCTGGAGCGGCTGGGGCTGGGCGATGGCGTCGCCTGAGGAGCGGGAGGAGACCGGGTCCGAGACCGAGCGCGAGTCCGAGCCCCAGACCGGGCCCGCGTTCGACTCCGACTCCGCGCTCCAGGGCGACCACGCCACGCGGCGCGCGCCGCCCTCGCCCGCGCAGGCGGCGGCGCACGAGCGGCTGCAGCGTGGGTTGCTGCTGCGGGGGGGTACGTACGTGGCGCCCAGCCCCACGGGGAGCTGGCGCGACGGGCCGGTGGGGGTGCTGCGGCCCTCCGAGCCCGATCAGGACACGCCGGCGCGGCTGTGGCTGGTGATCCCGTTCGGCGGGGGGGAGCCCGGCCGGGAGGCGCGGGTGCGCGACGAGGCGGGGCTGCAGGTGGCGGCGGCGCTCGCGGTCGCAGAGCTGCCGGCGCCAGGAGTCGCGGCGCACCTCGAGGAGCGGCTGGGGCTGCCCGTGGTGCTGTTCAGCCTGGGCGAGGCCCAGGCGGGGCCGCGTGCGATGGCGAACGGCGCCCTGGCGGAGCTGCGGGCCACTTTGGCCTATCCCGACGAGGCGCTGGCGCGGGTCGACGTGGAGGCGAGCTATCAGGGGCTGAGCACCGCACAGACCCTGTGGGCGTTCGGAGAGCGGCTGCGCCAGGCGACGCCGCGGGTGTGGCTGACGCCGGTCCTGATCGGGATCTCGGTCGTGGTGTGGCTGGCGCAGGTCCTGTTGGCCGGCGTGGATCCCGTGTCGCCGTCGGCGGGGGCGTTGTTCGCGTGGGGGGCGAACAGCGGCGCGGTGGCCCTGGGGGACGAGCCGTGGCGGCTCCTCGCCGCGGGCTTCCTCCACGTGGGCTTCCTCCACATCGCCTTCAACATGTACATCCTGTGGGACCTCGGGCCGCTGTGCGAGCGGCTGTTCGGTCAGGCGAGCTACGCCGCCGTCTACTTCGCCTCGCTGCTGGGCGGCTCGATCGCGAGCGCGGCCTGGAGCCCGCTCCGGGTGAGCGCCGGCGCGTCGGGCGCGATCTTCGGCCTGGCGGGGGCGGTGCTCGGCTTCGTGGCGACTCAGCGCGGCGCGATCCCTCCGGCGGTGTTCGAGCGCTACGGCCGCACGGTGGGACTGTTCGTGGTGGCGAACCTGCTCCTGACCGGCGCCCTCAGCAACTGGTTCGGGATCGACAACGCGGCGCACCTCGGAGGCCTGGGGGTGGGCGCGGTGGCGGGGGCCGCGCTGTCGCGGCCGATTCCCCCGCGGGGGCGCGGTGGCCGGCGGCGGGGGGCGCTGATCCTGACGGTGTTCGCGGCGCTGGCGGTGACGACCCTCGCGCTGCGGGCCACACCGCGGGTGCGTGAGGCGCGACCCCTCGTGCCGGTGCTGCGGCAGGTGTACGCCTACTCCGGCTTGATGGGCGAGGTGGCGGGCAAGCACCTCTCGCGGGAGGACGCGCGGCGGTTCGCGGCCGCGGCCGCAGCCGCGGCCGACGCGCTCGATGGGCCGCTCGAGGTCCCTGCGGCCGAGCGATTGCGGGTGGCGCAGCGGCGGGCGCTCGAGGCCTTGCGGCACGTCCTGCTGCGTATCGAAGCGGGCGGGTTCACCGACCAGGACTCGGCGGCCCTCACCGCCGCCGAGGAGGAGCTGCAGGAGGCGAAGCGGCAGGTGGGCCTGCTCCGCTAGCTGCGGAAGGCCGCGACCACCGCCCGCGCTCGCGCCGGGTCGACGGGGTTGCCGGCCACGCCCTCCGCCTCGGCGGCGCTGCCCACGATCGCCCCGTCGCACCGCCGCGCCAGGTCGGGGCAGTTGTGCGGCGTGAGGCCGCTGCCCAGCAGCAAGGGGGCCTGGGGCAGCGCGGCGCGCACTGCCTGCAGGGCCTCCGCCCGGGGCGCCTCCCCGGTGGCGGGGCCCGACAGGATCAGGGCGTCCGCCAGGCCGCGCTCGAAGGCGTCCGCCGCCGCCCGGGCCACGTCGTCGTCGCCCAGCGGGCGGGCGTGCTTGACGTGGACGTCGGCCAGGATCGCCACCGGGTGCGGCCCGGTGGGTCCCGCCCCCAGCGCCTCGCGCAGACGCAGGGTCGCCGCGGCGGCCCCTTCGATCAGGCCCTGGTCGGTGACCGCGGCGCTGGCGTGCACGTTGACGCGCACGAAGCGGGCGCCGCTCGCCACGGCGCAGGCCAGCGCCGCGTGGGCGTCGTTGCGCAGCACGTTGACCCCGACCGGGTGCTCCCCGGCGACCTCGACCACCTCGCGGGCGCACCGCCCCAGCGCGGCCACCGTCTCGGGGGGGACGACCTTGAAGAAGGGGACGTCGCCGTAGTTCTCGACGATCAACCCGTCGAAGCCCGCCTCGAGGTAGGCCCGGGCGTCGGCCCGCGCCCGCTCGAGCAAGCGCGCGAGCGGGGGCCGCCCGGCCGCGGCCCACCGGGGGCTGCCCGGCAACGGTTGCAGGTGTACGGCGCCGATCAGGAAGGCGCCAGAGGCGAAGGGCAACGGGACGCGCATGGGCAGGATCTTACGCACGAGCGTCGCGAGCGCCGGGCGGCACGACCCTCGGAAAGGGGGGGGGTACGTAACTCGAGTCGCTGGAGGACACGGGCACAACCCAGGGAAGGGACGCCGGCCGGTTCTTCCGTAGTCGATCGCCTGGGTCTGGCGTTCCGCTTGTTACCCGGCAGAAATGCCCTGCGGGTCCGTTTGTGCCCGACTCGCGACGAGCTAAGTGCTTGCTTTGCGGAGGCGGCCCCAGTGGCCTGGGAATTGAGAAGGGCGCGGGCACCCCAGTGGGGAAAGTGGGGAAAGGGGTTGGCGCGAGGAGAGGCCCGGGGGTCCGCGGATCACGGGCCACTCGCCTTCGGGGGGTTTAGGGATCGATCACCCGAGTCGACCCTGGCCTCTCTTCGCGCCGACTCCTGACTTTGGGTCGCAGCGGGCCCGCGCGCCGTCACTCGGCGAACACCGCGCTTCACACCTTCCAATCGATCGATCGGTGCAGGAGCTTCGGCGTAAGTCTCGCCCGGCCGACTGCGGCAAATCTCGACAAGGGTCGACGGGCGGCCGGCAGCGCGCCACCATGACACGCTCGCGAACAGGTGGGGCAGCGAGTGGACGCGCGGGAAGGCGCCATCTGGCGCGCGGTGTTCGACAACATGCGAGAGGGCGTCGTCGTCCAGGCAGACGGCGGGCGCCTCGTCATGATCAACCCCGCGGCCCTGCGGCAGAACGGCTTCTCCTGCCCCACTGAAGCCCAGCAGGTCCACCTCTCCCTCCAGAGCGCGCCCAGCGGCTTCCGGCTGTTCGACGCGGGCGGCGGGGAGCTGCCCTTCGAGTCCTGGCCGATCTCACGCGCTCGACGACAGGAGCCGTTCCAGGACCTGGAGGTCACGATCGTCGACGAGCGGCGGGGCCACCGGTGGACCGGGGTGTTCAACGGAGTCTCGGTCTCGCGCGGCGAGGGCGCGCCCCTGTTCGTCACCACCGCGCACGACATCACGACCCGCAAACAGACCGAGCGGGCGCTGAGCGAGAGCGAGGAGCAGCTGCGCGCCCAGGCGGCCGCCCTGGAGGGCCAGGTCGAGCGGCGCACGGCCGCCCTGGAGCGGCAGGCGCGGCAGCTTCGTCAGCTGGCGGCGACGCTGTCGGCGGTCGAGCAGCGGGAGCGCAAGCGCCTGGCGGCGCTGATCCACGACGACCTGCAGCAGCTGCTGGTGGCGGCGCGCATGCGGCTCGAGCTGCCCGCGCCCAGGGAGGGCGGCCCCGACTCTCGGGTGGTGCGGGCGACCCAGCTGATCGACCAGGCCCTGTCCGCCGCCCAGCTGCTCATGACCGAGCTCCGTCCGCCGGTGCTGTACGAGGACGGCTTCGCGCCGGCCGTGCGCTGGCTGGCGCGGCAGGTCGAGGCCAGCCACGGCCTGGCGGTGAAGGTCGAGGGGGTCGACGTCGACCTGGGCGACGAGGCGAGGGCCCTCCTGTTCGCCGGCGTCCGGGAGCTGCTCCTCAACGTGGCGCGCCACGCGGGCGCCGAGGCCGCCAAGGTCGAGATCGCCGCGGCCGACGACCGCTGGGTGCGGGTGGTGGTCTCCGACGACGGCGCCGGGTTCGACCCGGCCGAGGTGGCCGCCCGCGCCGAGGGAGGGATCGGGCTGTTCGGCCTCCGAGAGCGCCTGGCGGCGATCGGCGGCAGCTGCGACGTCCGCTCGTCGCCGGGCGGCGGGACCCGCGTTCAGCTGCGGGCGCCGCTGCGCGAGGGGGCGTCGGACCGGCACGCCGCCGAGCGACCGGCGGAGCTGTGGGGCGAGGCGGCCGGCGGGGGCGGCCGGGTGCGGGTCCTGCTGGTCGACGACCACGAGCTGATCCGCGAGGGCGTGGCGGGCCTGCTCGCGGTGTGCCCCGAGATCGAGGTCGTCGGGCAGGCGGCGGACGGCGAGGAGGGGGTGCGCCAGACGGGCATCCTCTCGCCCGACGTGGTCCTCATGGACGTCAACATGCCGCGCATGAACGGCATCGAGGCCACCCGCCGGATCACCGAGCAGTGGCCGCAGGTGCGGGTGATCGCCCTGTCGGTGCAGGACGACGCCGCCACCGCCGCCTCCATGCGAGAGGCGGGCGCCGCCGAATACCTGTTCAAGGGCAGCGACGCCGCCGAGCTGGTGGCGGCCGTGCTGCGGGCGGCGCCGGCCTCCTCCTGAGGCGCAGAGGTCCGACCGACTCCCCTCGCCTCGGAGACGCTCCCCCGCTACGATCCCCTTGGCCCGCAAGGGCTTGAGCCTGCCGAGGAGCCGTGGCGAAGCGACGTCCCCCGCCCGATCTGCCGCCCGAGGACGACGACCCGCGGGTTCGCTTCCCCTTCGGCGAGACCTGGGACGACGACTCCGACGAGTCGTTCGCCGCCTCGAGTGACGAGCGCCTGGGCCGGTCCAGCGGGACCTCGCTCCCCGCGCTCCCGCCTGGCTCGCGCCTCGAGGACGACGCCTCCCTCGACGGCCTGGGGCTCTCCTCGGACGAGGCGGTGGTCGACCTCGACGACTCCGACGCGCTGGCCGCCGTCGGGACCGACCTCGGCGCGATCGACTCCGACCTGGGGCCGATCTCGGCCTCGGGCCCGCTGGTGATCGTGGGGGAGGACGAGGACGAGGACGAGGCGTCCTCGCGCTTCCAGGCCTCGATCCTCGACGACTCCGCCCGGCTGGCGGGGGCGGAGTCGCGACGCCGCCGCCCCAAGCGGCCCGCCAAGCGGAGCGCGCGGCGGTCCTGGCGCGAGGAGCCGATCGACCCCGACGCCGAGGTCCCGACCCTCTCGACCCGCGCGCCGGCGCAGCGCAGCCCCTCCCGCCTGCCGGTGCTGCTGGCGGCGGCGGCGGGGCTCCTCGTCGCCGCCGGGGTGGGGGCGCTCCTCGAGCAGCGCCGGCGAGCCGCGCTCGACGCCCAGGCGCAGGCGCAGGCCCAGGAGGTGGCGCGGCTCGAGGCGGAGCGGGACGCGGCGCGCACCGACGAGCAGCGGGCTCGTGAGGCGGCCGCCAGCGCCGAGGCCGCGGCGGGGGAGGCGCGTCGCCAGGGGCACGCCGCCGCGGAGCGGGCCCGGCGCGAGGCGCTGGAGGAGGCCCGGCGCGAGGCGGAGGCGGCGGGCCGCGCCGCCGTGGCCGCCGCGCGGGCTGAGGCCCACGAGGCCGCCGAGGCCGCCTTCGAGGTGGAGCTGGCGCGCGCCCGACGCGCCGCCCAGGCGGAGGCCGAGGCGCGGGCCGAGGAGGAGCGCGCCGGCGCGCGCGCCCAGGTCGAGGCGGCGATCCGCGAGGCGTCAGGAGAGGCAGCCCGCCGGGTCGCCGAGCTGGAGCGACAGCGCCGCGAGCTGGAGGCGCGCCTGACCGCCGCCACCACCCGCGCCGAGGAGGAGGCGTTGGCGCGGCGTCTGGCCGAGGAGCGCGCCCGCGCCCTGGACGCGGTCGAGCCGGCGGGGGGCGGGTCCGCCAGCGAAGGCGTGGACGACTGGGACGCCATGTTCGACGACGCCTTCGCCGAGGCGGCGCCCGGCGAGGCGGGCGCGACGCCCGCCGCCGGCGAGGGCGAGACCCTGCACCCGGTCGACCGCGCCTGGCGCTGGCTGCGCCAGAACGTGCACGGGAGCATCGGCTACAAGAACCTGACGCACTTCAGCGCCGGCTTCGACCGGGACCAGCGCCAGACCCGCCACGAGCTGCGGGTCGAGCTGGAGTACCGCGACTGGCTGGTGCGCGACGAGGCGGGCACCAAGGGCCTGCGCGCCGTGGCCGGCGTGGACGTGCGGGTCGACGACGCCGAGTACGCGGCGGGCGTCCTGCAGAGCGTGGACGACGACGAGCGCCGCCGGCCGATCGTGGTGCCCGACGAGGCCTACCTGGCCCTGACCCTCGACTGGTTCGAGGCGCGGGGCGGCTACCAGGTCTTCGCCTGGGGCAGCGGAGACCTGTTCAACCCGACCGACAACCTCAACCCGATCGACTTCAGCGACCTGTTCGACAGCCGGCGGATCCCGGTGTTCGCCGCCTCGATCACGATCGACCGGGGAGCCTGGGCCCTCGAGCTGGTGAGCATCCCGACCTTCACGCGGAGCCGGCTGCCGCTGCAGGGCGAGCGGTTCGACCTGCTGGCCGGCGCCCCCGTCCCGGTGCTGCGCCCAGCAGACCCCGAGCTCACCGCCGACAACGCCCAGTGGGCGGCCCGGGCGATCGCCCGGGTCGGCGGCGTCGACATGTCGCTGAGCGGGTTCACCGGCTGGAACGACATCCCCGCCCCTCGCCTGGGGATCCTGGCCGGCACCGGCCAGCCGGTGATCGACCCGGTGTTCGAGCGGATCCACGTGCTGGGCGCGGACTTCGCCACCACCCTGGGGATCTTCGGGGCTGAGGGGCGCCTGGGCGAGGTGCTGGGCGGGGTCCAGCTCCACGGCGAGGCGGCGCACACCTGGACCGAGGACGAGGAGGGGGCCGACTACCTGCAGTACGTGATCGGCTTCAACTACATGTTCGTGGACCTGATCGCCGAGCACGACCTCTCGATCGGCCTCGAGTACGCGGGCGACGTGGAGACGCGCTCGCCCGCCGGGGACCTGGCCAGCGTCCCCCGGGTGGACCGGGCGCTGAAGGGGGCCGTGCTGGCCCGGCTGGAGTACAAGATCGAGCGCCAGTACCTCGACCTCGCGCTCGAGCTCACCGCCGCGCTCATCACCCACGGGCCCGAGAACGCGCTCCTGCACCCGGCCGCCAAGTGGCGCGTCACCGACGCCCTGCACCTCGAGCTGGGCGGCGACGTGTTCCTGGGCCCCGACGACACCTTCTTCGGCAGGTTCAGGAACGACGGGCGGGTCACCTTCCTCGCCAAGCTGACGTTCTGAGTGAGGGGGCACGATTCGGCGTCGTCTCCTGCCTTCGTGCCCGTGCCCGAAGCGCGCCGGGCACGGGCACGAGAGAGA
>JAWLGW010000014.1:0-20198 GCA_041690735.1 Planctomycetota bacterium | reverse complement strand
CCGTGTCCTGCAGGTTGTGGGCGATGACCATCAGGTAGGTGGCCGTGAGCCGGGAGTCGAACTGGGCCACGAGGAACAGGTCGGCGGCCACGACCAGGCCCAGCGGGAGCATGCAGAGGAACAGGCGCGCGGGCCGCCGCGCGAGCAGCAGCAGCCCCGCGAGCAGCAGGAGCGACGTGGCCAGGTTCCACAGCCCCACCGTGTCGAGCCGCCCGCCCGAGCGCAGCTCGAGGTTGTAGAGCAGCACGGGCGAGACGAAGAACAGGTTCATCGCCAGCAGCCAGCGCGCCGCGACGAGCCGCGCGGCGCAACGGGTGACGGCCCCGCGCCAGCCAGCCGCGGCCCAGGCGGCGCGCGGCCCAGGCGACCAGCCGCAGGGCCCAGCCCGGCAGCCGCACCAGCCGTCGCTCGCACAGCTGAGCCAGCTGCGACAGCGTGATCGCCCCGTCCGGAGCCAGGTTGAACACCCCGACGCAGCCCTGCTTGATCAGCCGGTAGATCGCGCGGGTGGCGTCGTCCTCGTGGAGGAACTGCAGCCGCGGGTCGCCGCTCCACGGCCCGAGCAGCACCGGCCCCTCCAGGAGCCGGGGGATCCAGCCGTCGCTGCTCGGTCCCAGCACCGGGCACGGCCGCACGATCTGGAGGCGGGTGTCGGGGTGCGCCTTGGCGAAGTCGAAGCACAGATCCTCGACCTGCAGGCGGTGCCAGGCGTCGGGAGAGGATGGCCTGGCCTGGAGCGGGCTCGCCTCGAACAGGAGCTCGCCGGCCGGGGCGGGACCGTACACGGCCCCGCTCGACACCACGCACACCGACTCGACCCCCGCGGCGTCGCAGGCGGCGAGGAAGTTCCGGGCGCCCTCCACGTTCGCCGGCGCTCCGCCCTCGGCCGTGCGGTCGGGGTCGCCGTAGGCGAGGTGGATCGCCGCCTCCACGCCGTACTCGCCGAACACGTCCTCGAAGGGGCGGGTGACGTCGCGACGGACGAAGACCAGCTTGCGCGCCCCCTGCGGCGGCGGCTCCTCGAGGTCGAGGCCCACCACCCGCTCGACCTCGGGGTCCACCTCCATCTGCATGAGGAGGTTGCGCCCCAGCGCCCCCGCGACTCCCGTAATGGCGAACACGCTCACGAAGAGGAGGGGCGCGGAGTCACCGCAGCGGGCGGGGAGGGATGCTGCCGGGCTGCGTGTCGACCTCTCGCTCGTCGCCGGTCTCGGGGTCGGCGACGATGTGCCGGCGCTCCACGGCGCCCTTGGAGGGCGGGTCCTCGGCCGGGCCGCCCCGCAGCCACTCCACGAACCGCAGGCTGGAGTCGTGATCCGCCCCGTACTCGTCGCGGATCAGCTGCACGGCCTCCTCGACCGGCTTGGTCCCCCCCAGCATCTTGTGGCGGGCGGTGACCATCCGGCGCAACTCATGGATGGCGAGCGCGCGCTCGCGGGGACGGGGCTTGGGGAGATCGGAGGTGTCGTCGGTCACGGGCGGGATCTTACCCGGAGCGGGGCCTCCGGACACCGGGCTCGGGGGCCTCGGTGGGGACAGCCTCCGGAAACAGAGGTGGCGCCCGGTTGGGGGCGCCACGCTCCGTGGTGTGTCATACCGAAAAGGGGGAAAGTGGGGAAAACGGTAGGCGCACACCTCGATAAGGAGTTAGTGATACGTTCGTCTTACTGACTCCAAGGGGACTGTAGCCGCGTCCTCCGAAGCCGTCAAGGCAAGCGCCCGGGGCAGACGCCGCAAGGCCTTGATCTCTAGCGCCTTAGGCCCATCGCGCCGGGCGCCGATTTCCTGGCACCGGCAGCGCCCTGCGCGAGGTGCCGGCGCCGGGCGGTCGGTGAACGAGTCCTCTGATCGCTGGCCGCTGACTGGTGCTCGCCGCGACCTGCGACGACCGAAGATCGTGGCCGCCCCTTATCCCGCATTTGCCGCGGATCCGCGGCGAATGCCGGTTAGCTCTGGTACGAGCCGACCGCGGCGGCGCGGGACTCGAACACCTCGAACAGGCGGTGCAGCCCCAGCATGGTGATCACCGTCCGGGCGATGTCCCGCATGTTGCACAGGCGGATGTCGCCGCCCTCGCTGCGCGCCTTGCTCACGTACGAGATGAACACGCCCATGCCGTTGGACGAGATGTAGGTGAGCTCGGCGCAGTCGATCACGATCCGCGGCTGGCCCCGGGCCAGCAGGTCCCCCAGGGTCTGGTCCAGGCTCTCGATGGTGTGTCGGTCGACGAAGCCGTACAGGGCCACCACGGCGACCCCTTGCTCCTCGGCGACGTCGATCCGCAGCTTCTCGCTCTCGGCCGGCTTGTCCCGGGCGGCGGTCTGCGCGAACTCGGCGACGGCGTCGGCCTCGGTCTCCTTGACCACCAGGAGCTTGCCCAGCCCCAGGACCGACAGGACCGTGCGCACCTCGTCGCGCATGTTGCAGAACTTGATGTCGCCGCCCTGCTTGCGGATCTTGATCAGGTGGGACAGGAAGATCCCCATGCCGTCGCTGGAGAGGGACTCCAGGCCGCCGCAGTCGACGACCACCCGCAGGCGGCCTCGCTCGGCGAGGTCGCGCATGCGCTCCTCGAGGCTGCCGGTCGTGCTCTTGTCGAGCATCCCCTGCAGCGCCAGGATCGTGACGCCTTCGTCGGGCAGCTCGCGGCTCTCGATCCGTAGCTCGGCCATGGCGGTCGATCCTAAATCACTCGCCCTGCGAGGGGAAGTCGCCCCGGCCGGAAAGGAAGGCCTCCAGGAGCGCCTCCTGACGGGCGTGCATGCGGGCCCGCTCTGGCTCCTGCCGATCGTCGTAGCCCAGCAGGTGGAGCGCGCCGTGGATCACGTACAGCAGCAGCTCCCGCTCGAAGGGGAGGCCCCGCTCGGCGGCCTCCCGCGCGGCCGTGTCTACCGACACCACCACCTCGCCCAGCAGCGGCTCTGGGCCCTCGCCGCCGCCCAGCGGGTCCCCGGCCTCGTCCTCGTCGTCGAGCGGGAAGCTGATCACGTCGGTGGGCCCCTCGACGCCGAGGTACTGCTGGTGGAGCTCGGCGATCGCCGCGTCGTCCACCAGCGTCACCGACAGGCCGGCGTCCGGCCTCCCCTCGGCGGCGAGGGTCGTGGCCGCCGCCGCGACCACCCGGTCGAGGTCGACGGGGAGCGACCCGCCCTCGGGGCGCTGGTCCCCGACCCACACCCGCGGCTCACGCGGCGTGGCCTCGCTCACCGGCGGCGCTTCGTCTTCTTGACCGCCGGCCCGGCCTCGTGCAGCGGCGGCGAGTCCTCGTAGGCCTCCACGATCCGCCACACCAGCTGGTGGCGCACGATGTCCCGGGTGGAGAGCTCCACGAAGGCGATCCCAGCGACCCGCCGCAGGATCGACTGGGCGTGGATCAGCCCGCTGGTCACGCCGCGCGGGAGGTCGACCTGCGTCACGTCACCGGTCACCACGATCTTGCTGCGCTCGCCCATGCGGGTGAGGAACATCTTCATCTGGGCCCGCGTGGTGTTCTGGGCCTCGTCGAGGATGATGAAGGCGTCGCTGAGGGTGCGGCCGCGCATGTAGGCCAGGGGCGCGACCTCCACCACCTCGCGCTCCATGTACTTCTTGACCGTCTCGAAGCCGAGCACCGAGTACAGGGCGTCGTACAGGGGGCGCATGTAGGGGTTGACCTTGGCCTGGAAGTCGCCGGGCAAGAACCCGAGGCTCTCGCCGGCCTCGACCGCCGGGCGGCACAGGATCAGCCGCTGCGCCGTCCCCCGCTTGAGCGCCTGCACCGCCATTAGCACGGCCAGGAAGGTCTTGCCCGTGCCGGCCGGGCCGATCGAGAACACCACGTCGTGGCTCTCCATGGCGGCCACGTAGCGCCGCTGCCCGTCGGTGCGCAGGCGGAAGCCCTCCACCGAGGCGGTGCGGCCGCCGCCTTCAGGGGCCGCCGGCCCGTGCTCGGCGCGCTGCGGCGCCAGGAGCGACTCCAGCTCGTCCGTCGGCAGCTGGCCCGACTGGCGCACGACCTCCAGCAGGCGCTCCAGCACCTGCCCCGCGGCCGCCGCCGCGCCGTCCTCTCCGCCCGACACGAGCACCTTGAGGTCCCGGATCACGATGTCGACGCCGAAGCGGTCGCGGATCCGGCGCAGGTTCTGGTCGTGCGTCCCCGAGAGGATCCGCGCCTCCTCGAGGTCCGCCAGCTCGATGGCGGCGCTCACGCGCTCACCCCCCGCAGGTGCATCAGCCCCACCAGCACGAAGTAGACCGGGGGCGCCGCGATCAGCACCGAGTCGATCACGTCCAGCACGCCGCCGAAGTTTGGGAGGAGGTTGGCCGAGTCCTTCACCGCGGCGCTGCGCTTGATGAACGACTCGACCAGGTCGCCTGAGACCACCACCAGTGCCATGACGATACCAACGCCCGGCGCCAACGGCAGGCTCACGACCTGCCCCAGCGAGGAGAGGGTCGAGAAGGCGCAGGTGATGGCGACCCCGCCCGCCACGGCGCCCACGAACCCGGCCACCGTCTTGCCGGGGCTGACGCTCGGGACGAACTTGGTCCGCCCGAGCAGCTTGCCGGCGAAGTAGGCGCAGATGTCGGAGCCCTTGGCGACCGCGATGATGTAGAAGAAGCCCGCCTCGCCGACCCCCGGCAGGAAGCGCACGTCGAGCGCGAAGCCGCCCAGCCAGGGCACGTAGAAGAACCCCAGCGCGGTGGCGGCCAGACCCCGCAGGCGCTCGCCGCTGGGCGCTCCGCGCAGCAGCCCGAACAGGACGGCGTAGGCGAACAGGACCACCGCCAGGGGGAGGAGCTGGTGCAGGCGGGGGTCGAGCTCGTAGCCCAGGCCCTTGAGCGCCATGTAGGCCACGCCGCCCAGGATCAGCCCGCCGGTGGGGGTGGGCCCGATCCCCGCGTTCGCCAGGCGGCCGAACTCCCACAGCCCCCCCGCGACCAGGGCGATCGCCAGGAGGACCGCGCCCCAGCCGTGGCCGGTGCGGTGGTCGACCCACACCAGGGTGCTGATCGCGACGATGAGCGGCACGCCGACGCTGATCCGGACCTTGATGCTATCGGCCACCGGCCGCCCCTCGCGTCCGGCCGCCGAACCGGCGCTCCCGCCCGGCGTACGCCCGCAGCGCCTGGTGCAGCTGCTCCTCGCGGAACTCGGGCCACAGGGCGTCGCTGACGTACAGCTCCGAGTAGCTGATCTGCCACAGGAGGAAGTTCGAGACGCGCAGCTCCCCCGCCGTCCGCACCAGCAGGTCGGGGTCGAGCATGTCGGGCTCGTACAGGAACCGGCGCAGGTCGTCCTCCTCCAGGGCCAGGGCCGCCTCGAGCCCCTCGCTCACCGCCAGCCGCGCCACCGCCTGGGCGGCGCGCAGCAGCTCCCGTCGCCCCCCGTAGGAGAGGGCCAGCCGCAGGACCATCCCCGCGTTGCCGGCGCTCATGTCGCGGGTGCGCTCGTATTCGGCGAGCACCGAGTCGGGCAGCCGGTCGAGCTCGCCGATCGCCCGGAACCGCAGCCCGTTCTGCATGATCTCGTCCCGCTCCTCGACCAGGTATCGCTCGAGGAGGGCCATGAGCGCCGCCACCTCGCCGGGGGAGCGGCGCCAGTTCTCGGTCGAGAAGGCGTACAGGGTGAGCTCCTCCACCCCCAGCCGGGCGCACTCGCGGGTGATCGCCCGCACGCTCTCGGCGCCGAGCTCGTGGCCGCGCACGTGGGGCAGGCCGCGCTCCTCGGCCCACCTCCCGTTGCCGTCCATGATGATCGCGACGGCGCGGGGGAGGGGCTGCAGCTCCTCGGGGACCTGGACCGCTCCCATTACTCGGGGAACAGCGCGCCGCCGGGGCGACGGATCAGCGCCTCTCGCTCCGGACCGGTGGAGACCAGGGTGACCGGCACCCCCAGCCGCTGCTCGATCAGCTCGATGTACGAGCGCGCCTGGGGGGGGAGGTCCTCCCACCGGCGGAGGGCGCTCCAGTCGACGCCCTCGGGGATCCCCTCCATCTCCTCGTACACCGGCTGCAGACCCTCGTAGTCGGCGGCGTCGGGCGGCGGGACCTTCACCTCGGCCTCGCCCGCCCGGTAGCCGACCGCCACCTTGAGGGGCCCGAAACCGGCGAGCGTGTCGAGCTTGGTCAGCACCAGCCCGGTGGTGCCGGTGAGCCGCACCGCGTAGCGCAGCTGCACCAGGTCCAGCCAGCCGCAGCGGCGGGGTCGGCCGGTGGTCGCTCCGTACTCGCTCCCCTGCTCGCGCAGGCGGTCCCCCTCCCCGTCCGCGAGCTCGGTGGGGAAGGGCCCCGCGCCGACGCGGGTGGTGTAGGCCTTGGCCACGCCCAGGACCTGCGTGGCGGCGCCCGGGGGGACGCCGGCGCCGGCGGGCACGCCGGCCGAGCCGGCGTTGCTCGAGGTGACGAAGGGGTAGGTGCCGTGGTCGATGTCGAGCATGACCCCCTGCGCCCCCTCGAACAGGACCCGCTGCCGCTGCTCGAGCGCCTCGAGCACCAGCGGCGAGGTGTCCGCCACGAACTCGCGCAGGCCCGCGGCTGCCTCCAAGTAGGCGTCGTGGATCGGCTGGTACTCCAGGGGCGGGCGGCGGAACAGCTGGCTCAGCACCGCGTTCTTCTCGTCGAGGGTGCGGCGCAGCCGCTCCGCGAACCGGGCCGGGTCGTACAGGTCCGCCACGCGAATGCCGGTACGCGAGGCCTTGTCGGCGTAGCAGGGGCCGATCCCGCGCTTGGTGGTGCCGATGCTCTGGCCGCCCCCCCCGCCTCGCAGCGCCTCGCGCGCCTCGTCCAGGGCCTGGTGGTAGGGGAACACCACGTGGGCGCGCAGCGACAGCTTGAGCCGCGACAGGTCGATCCCCTGCTGGCGCAGGCCATCGATCTCGCGCTTGAGCTCGATCACGTCGACCACGCAGCCGTTGCCGATCACGCAGGTCACGTCGGGGTACAGCACCCCGGTCGGGATCAGGTGGAACACGTACTTCTTGCCCTGCGCGATCACGGTGTGGCCGGCGTTGCCGCCGCCCTGGTACCGGACCACCACGTCGGCCTCGCCGCCCAGGGCGTCGAGCACCTTTCCCTTCCCCTCGTCCCCCCACTGGAGGCCGATGATCGTCGCGGTTCGCGGGGCAGGCATGGCGGTCACCTCTGCGGGTGGGGGATGGCGCGGGCGCCGTCGGCCGGCGAGTCCTGGGCCGGCGTCGGGGACGGCCGCGGCGGCTCGCCGGCGACGGCGGCGGCGAAGCGAGCGAAGAAGGCGCCCGCCTCGTGAGGCCCAGGGCCGGCCTCGGGGTGGAACTGGACCGCCTCGACCGGCAGCGACCGGTGGCGCACCCCCTCGAGGGTCCCGTCGAACAGGCTCTCGTAGGCGGGGACCAGGGGCGTGCGCTCCAGGGAGCCGGGGTCGACGGCGAAGCCGTGGTTGTGCGAGGTGATCAGGACCCGTCCGGTCTCGACCTCGCGCACCGGGTGGTTGGCGCCGCGGTGGCCGAACTTGAGCTTGCGGGTGCGCGCCCCCATGGCCAGGGAGATCAGCTGGTGGCCCAGGCACACCCCGTACACCGGGAACCGCTCGGCCTCGATCAGCTGGCGCGCCAGCGCCGAGCCGTAGGCGACGGCCGCCGGGTCGCCGGGGCCGTTGCTGAGGAACACGCCGCCGGGCGCCCGCTCCAGCACCTCCTCGGCGGGCGTGCTGGCGGGGACCACCGTCACCCGCAGGCCGCGGGAGGCGAGGTGGCGGAGGATGTCGCGCTTGACCCCGAAGTCGACCACCACCACCTCGGCCCCCTCGCCCGGGGGCCCCGGTTGGCGCGGGGCGGGCTGGGGCAGGGCGGGGCCCCAGGGGGCGTTGGCCGGGGCGAAGCCCTCGCTCCAGGTGTAGGGCTCGCCGCAGGTCACCTCCCGCGCCAAATCCAGGCCCGCCATGCGCGGCGCGGCGCGGGCCTGCTCGACCAGCGCCTCCACCGGCTCGTCGTCTCCGGGAGCGACCACGCCGTTCATGGAGCCGTGGTCGCGCAGGTGCTGCACCAGCGAGCGGGTGTCGACCCCCTCGAGGCCCGGCACGCCCAGGGCCCGCAGGTGCTCGGGGAGGCTGCGCACCGCCCGCCAGCTGGACGGGCGCGGGCTGACCTCGCGGCAGATGATCGCGGCCGCCTGCGCGGCGTCGGACTGGGCGTCGAGCTCGTCGGTCACGCCGTACACGCCGAGGATCGGTGTGGTGAACACCACCGCCTCGAACCGGTACGAGGGGTCGGTGAGCACCTCCTGGTACCCCACGGGCGAGGTGTTGAACACCACCTCGGCCACCGCCTTGACGGGGGCGCCGAAGCTGCGGCCGGGGAACACGCGCCCGTCCTCGAGGACCAGGCGCCCCCTCATCGAGGTCCGGGGGAGGTCTCGCGGCACGGAGCTCAACCTTCGGCCTTGGCGACGACCATGACGGTCACGTCGCGCTCGGGCGCCTGGGCGGCGAAGCTCACGTAGACCTCCGACAGCGCCTTGACCAGCTCCTTGGCCGGCAGCGCCGCGTTCTCGCGGAAGGCCGCCTCCAGGCGCTCGGCGCCGAAGGGCTCCCCGCCCGCGTCGCGCAGCGAGCCGGCGCCATCGCTGACCACCAGCAGCCGGTCGCCCTCCTTGAGCGAGCACTCCAGCTCCTCGGAGCGGGTCGCCTCCTCGTCGCGGCGGCCCGGCGCCCGCAGGGTCACCACCTCGTCGCTGGCCGCCTTGTAGTGGAGCGCCCCGGTCCCGCCCGTGGCCCCCAGCCGCACCCTGCCCGAGGTGTGCAGCCGCCCGAGCAGGAGCGACACCGCGGAGCCGGGGTGGAGGGTGCGGGCCAGCACCTCGCGCAGGCCGTCGAGGAGCACCCTCGGCTCGAGGTCGCCGGTGGGGGCGCAGGCGCCGCGCAGGGCGTGGCGGGCCGAGGTGGCGGCGACGCAGGCCGCGATGCCCACCCCCGACACGCTGCCGAGGGCGAGGAACACCTCCTCGGGGAGCAGGTCGTCGCGGAACACGTCGTAGAAGTCGCCGCCGCCGTCCGCCGGGCCGGCCCGGCGAACCCGCACCCGGTAGCCGCTCAGGCTGGCCAGGATCGACGGGCCGCTCTCGTCGCGCACCCGCCGGCAGATCTCCTGCTCGAGCGAGGCGCGCTCGTTGCGGACCACCCCCTCGATCAGGGCGCGCATCTCCTTGCTGCCGAGGGCGTCCTGGGCGTCGAGGGTGCGGGTGGCCCCCATGTCGCCGCCGCCCTCCTCCCGGGCGCCCTCCCGGGCGCTCTCCGCGGGGCCCGCCGGCTCGGGCGGCGCCTCGGAGGCCGCCGACCCGCTGGGCTCGCCGGCGGGGGTCTCGACCCGCTCCACCAGGATCAGCTTGGTCCGCCCCACCCGCACGGCGTCCCACAGGCCCACCTGCTCGTCGCGGATCCGGCGCTCGTTGAGGTACGTCCCGTTGAAGCTCTTGAGGTCGCGGGCTCGCAGGCCGCCCTCGGCGTCCACCTCCAGCTGGCAGTGGCGGCGCGACACCATGTCGTCCTTGACGACGATGTCGTTGTCGGGGGCGCGACCGATGGAGATCGTGCGCCGCCCGTCCAGGTCCATGTAGCCGTGGTCTCGCTCGGACACGATGACCAGGCGTCGCTGCGCCATGCCTGCTCCACAGGGCCGCCCGCGGCAGGGAGGAGCCCGGGCGGGGATCGTACCGCTGGAGGAGGGAAATGCAACTTGGGGGACGGGGGGCCTCGACACGTCGCGCTCGCGCTCGTGGTCGTGGTCGTACCGTGAGGCTGTCGCGAAGTGCCCGCGCGGGAGGCACGATGGCGAACAGTGGGGTTAGTGGGGGCTTCGCCCCCCGAGGCTGTCGTATGAGGCAGCCGCGGTAGCCCGAAGAGATCGAACACGGAGTATCAACAGCAAACAGAGAATGGGAACAGGGAATGGCTCTTCTGTAGGCAACGCAGTTGGGCCTCGGAGGACGAGCCGTTCGCTGTTCTCATTGATATTCCCTGTTGATACTCCGTGCTCGATAGGGCTCCTCGCGAGGCGCTCCTCGCGTTTGCGACAGCCGGCCCCCCCACGTTCCCCCCCAAGAGGCGCCAGCTTGCGACAGCCGCCTCGTGCAAGGCGGCCAGGCCTACAAAGGCACTGGCACCGCCTCCAGCACCTCCCGCAGCGCCTCCTCTGCCTGCCGCCGGCTCCCCAGCCCCTCCTGGGGGACGACCCGGTGGGCGAGGACCGGCAGGGCGAGCTCCTTGACGTCGTCGGGGATCACGTAGTCGCGCCCGCGGACCAGGGCCAGGGCCTGGGCGGCGCGGCGGAGGGACAGCGAGCCGCGGGGGCTCACGCCCACCGCGAGGCGCGGCGTGTCGCGCGAGCGCTGGGCCAGGGCCACCACGTAGTCGAGGACCGAGTCGTCGACCCGCACCTCGCGGGTGGCGGCCTGCAGGGCGAGCACCTCCTCGCCGCTCACCACCGCGCGCAGGTCGCGCAGGGGGTGGCTGTGCTGCTGCGCGCGCAGCACCTCGCGCTCCTGCTCGGCCGTGGGGTAGCCGAGCTCCATGCGGATCAGGAACCGGTCCAGCTGCGACTCGGGGAGGGGGTAGGTCCCCTCGAACTCGAACGGGTTCTGGGTGGCGAGCACCATGAACGGGCGGGGGAGGGGGTGGGTGTGCCCGTCGACCGAGACGGCCACGTCGCTCATGGCCTCCAGCAGGGCTGACTGGGTGCGCGGGTTGGTGCGGTTGATCTCGTCCGCCAGCACCACGTTCGCGAACAGCGGCCCGGGCTTGAACTCGAAGGTCCGCCGCTCCTGGTCGTAGATCGACACCCCCGTCACGTCGCTCGGCAGCAGGTCCGGCGTGAACTGCACCCGCTTGAAGGTGCAGTCGATCGAGCGGGCCAGCGCCTTGGCGAGGGTGGTCTTGCCCACCCCCGGCGCGTCCTCGATCAGCAGGTGGCCCTCGCCCAGGAGCGCCGTCAGCAGCAGCTCCACCGTCGCCTCGCGCCCCACGAACACCTGCCGCACGTTGTCCGCCAGGCGCGTGACGCCGGCGCGGGCCTGCGCGATGTCGAGCGGCGCGCTCACGAGGGCGACCCGGCCGGCGCGGCGTCGATCACGAAGTCGAGGGCGATGTCGAGGGCGCGGGCGGAGTGGGTCATCCACCCGGTCGAGATCCGATCGACCCCCGTCTCGGCGTAGGCGCGCGCCGTCTCCAGCGAGATCCCGCCCGAGGCCTCCAGCTGAGGCGGCGTCGCGCCCCGCGCCGACGCCTCGGCGCGCACGGCCCGCGCCGCCGCCGCGAGGTCGGCCGGGCGGAAGTTGTCGAGCAGCACGATGTCCGCGCCGGCCTGGGCCGCCGCCAGCGCCCCCGCGAGGGGGGTCACCTCGACCTCCACCGGCGTGCCCGCGGGCGCCACCTCTCGGGCCCGGGCGACCACCTGGGGGATCGCGGGCTCGCCGCCCCACACCGCCAGGTGGTTGTCCTTGATCAGGACCTGGTCGTACAGGCCGAAGCGGTGGTTCACGCCGCCGCCGGCGCGCACGGCGTACTTCTCCAGCAGCCGCCAGCCGGGGCAGGTCTTGCGGGTGTCGAGGACCTTCGCGCCGGTGCCCGCCACGGCGTCCACGAACTGGCGCGTGACGGTCGCGGTGCCGCTGAGGCGCTGCATGAAGTTGAGCAGCGTCCTCTCCGCCGCCAGGATCCCCCGGGCGGGCCCCTCCAGCCGCGCGACCTCGGCGCCCTGCTCGACCGCGTCCCCGTCTCGGTGGAGCGGGGTGAGGGTCGCGCCCGGCGCCAGGCGCCGCAGGACGCGGGCGGCCAGCGGGAGCCCGGCCAGCACCCCGGCCTCGCGGAACACGACCGCGCCCCGGCAGCCGCTCCCCTCGGGGACGACGCGGCCGGTGACGTCGCCCACGTCCTGCAGGTCCTCCTCCAGCGCGAGCTCGATCAGACGGACCACCGCCTCGTGATCGAACACGTCCTCGCTCAGCTCGCTCAACGTCCGTCCTCCGGGGCCGCGGGCCCGTCCTCGTGCCGACCGTCGCGATACACCGCGGCGGCGAAGGTAACCGACGAGGCCCCGTCGTACCACTGGTCGTAGTGGAGCAGCTCGCCCCGCACCCGCGCCGCGTCCGGCGCCTGGCCCAGGGCGTGGAGCATCGCCACCAGGGGGGCGTGACCGCAGATGTTGCGCGGGTCGCCATCCCGGGCGATGTCCCGGTGCACCGCCGCCGCGCTGCGCTCGTCCAGCGCCAGGCGCAGCGTCTCGCGGTCCTGAGCCGCCACGCGCGCCAGGTCGGCGGCGCTCGCCGGCGGCTCGTGGAACTGAGCGCCCACGTGCGCCAGGTCGATCCCCGCCACGTAGGCCACCTTCTCGGGCGGGAGCGGCGCCAGCGCCGCCTGCAGCGCCTGGTGGAAGGCGGCGAACCGCTCGTCGCCGGCCGGGTCGTCCGTGTCGTCGAGAGCGCCGCACAGGATCGGCAGGATCCGCACCGGCCGGCGCCCCCCGAACAGGTGCGCCAGGTAGACCGCCTGGAACTCGATCGAGTGCTCGCCGCGGTGGTGGAACTCGCCGGCCAGCAGGTCGTCCGGCCCCTGATAGGCGTCGAGCAGCCGCTCCACCGCCTCGACGTCAGTGGGGACCGGCCCCAGGGGCGTGTCGAAGGTCTTGCGCGTGAGCGCGTACCGCGGCGGCGGCGCCTCGCTGCTCGGCGCCAGCACCGGCCGCGTGCCGGCGTGGCTGGTGCCGAAGATCACGAACAGCTCGGCGGTGCAGGCCTCGGCGACCGCTCGCCAGCACCAGGCGTAGGCGTGGCCTCCCCGGTGGAGGTCGATGTGCGGCGAGATCACGGCCCGGATCGGCCCCGCGCTCGCCGGAGCGGCGGGTGGAGCGCCCGGTCCCCCCTCGCGGCGCCACTGAGCCTCGAGGAACGCCCGCAGCGCGGCGGACTCTCCCGGATAGGAGCCAATGCAGGCGGGGGCCCGCCGGTCGGCCGCCGTGAACTCGGCGACGAAGCGCTCGAGGTGCGGCCCCTCCAGCAGGAGCGCCTCCTGCAGGGCCCGCACCAGGGCCTCGCCCTGCTCCGCCGGCAGCGGCACGCCGAAGCGGCGCTCGAACTCCTGCAGCGCCTCGGCCAGGGTGCGGCTCCCGTCGAGGAGCCCGGCCAGGGCGAGGCCGCCAGCGCTGAGGACGAGGTTGCCATCGGCCAGCTTGAACGGGTCGCGCAGGGCGAACAGGGGCTGGCTCGCGCCCGGCACGGCGTCGGCCTCCACCGGGAGCGCCTGGACCAGGGGGCGCAGGGCGGGGCGAGCGGGCAGTCCGTCGCTCACCGGGTGTTCACCGGGCGGCCTCTGCGGCGGCGCGGGCGTCGGCGAGCGGAAGGCGCGGCCGGCGAGCGGCCGCCAGGTCCTCCTCGACGTGCGCCACCCGGCCCATGCCGACCAGGGTCGCGTGGCCGCCGCAGGAGCGGGCGAAGCGGAGCGCGCGCTGGGCGGGGGTCGCGTCCCCCTCGGGGTCGAGGAGCGCCCGGGCCGCCGCGGGCAGGTCGCGCCCCACCAGCTCGCCCTGAGCCAGGGGGCCGGAGGTGACCACCGCCAGCCCCAGTCGCCGCGCCGCCTCGATCGCCGGCAGCGGCTCGCCCTCCACCCGCTGGGTGGCCGCGGTCAGCCCCTCGGGCAGGGCCAGGCTCACGGGCAGTTGGACCACGGCGAACCCGTGCTGCTCGCCGCCCACCGAGCGCGCCACCTCGACCAGCCGCGCCAGGTCGAGGGCGCCTGCCTCGCCGAGGGGCGAGCGCAGCCCGTCCCAGGTGGCGACGCCGTAGCAGCCCACCTCGCCCCGGGCCCGCGCCGCCTCGAGCACCGTGAACGCTCGCCGCATGCGCTCGTAGAACACCGGCTTCGCCACGTGCGGCAGCTGAGTCTCGGGGTTGTGGAGGTAGAACAGGTCCACCGCCGCCAGCTGCATGTTCTCGAGGCTGCGGGCCAGCATGCGCTCGAGGTAGCTCGGGTGCAGGCAGTGCCCCCGCACCACCTCCTCGTCGGGCACGCCCGCCAGCAGCGCCGCGCCGCCCCGCTCGGCGACGTCGCGGTCGCGCGGGTTGAAGCCGGCCTTGGTGGCGATCACCAGCTCCTCGCGGGCGGCGACCCCGCGGCGCACCAGCGCCGCCAGGGCGTCGCCGAGCATGCGCTCGCTCCCCTGCGCCCGATAGTTGATCGCGGTGTCGATCAGGTTCACCCCGGCCGCGACGGCGGCCGCGGTCGCCTCGGCGTAGCCCGCGTCCGCCTCGGCCGCGGAGTCGCCCAGGTAGGTGCCCAGGCCGAACGAGGAGACGGTGAGGGGCGCGCCCGCGTCAGGGCCGGCTCCCTCCGCTGCGCGGACGGGCAGCGGGCCGTAGAAGTCGTGCGCGTGATCCGCGCGGTGACGGCTCGCGAAGGCTGCGGTGCCCTCCGCCGTCGCTTGGCCCGGCAGCATGGCAGGGACGATACCATCGTCGGCGGTTATGGTGACCGTCATGGACGCCATGGACGCCGTTTGGGAGGAGCTGACGAGCGAGGTCGCGAGCGGTGAGCTGTCGGGCGTGGACCGGCGCGCCTGGGCGCTGGAGCGGTTGGGCGAGGACGTGCCGCCCGCCCGCCTGCGCGAGCAAGTGCGCGACACCCTGGAGCGGTTCTGGGACCTGGTGCAGGTCGACCCCACCCGCGCGCTGGGCCAGGCCACGCTGGCCGAGGCGGTGATCGCCCGGCTCGGCGGCGACGACCTCGGCACGCGGGGCGAGCTCGCCCTGCGGCGCGCGACCGCCCTGTTCGCCCTGGGCCGCGCGGGGCAGGCGTCCGGCGCCACCGGCGAGGCCCTCACCGCGCTGCGCGCAGCCGGCGCCCCGGCCGACGCCGCGGACGCCGAGGCGGCTCGCAACGCGGGCCGCCTGCGGGCCGGGCTGCTCGGCCTGCAGGCCAACGCCCTCCTGGCGCAGGGCCGCGCCGCCGAGGCGCTGGTGGCGGTCGAGGAGGCGCTGGCCTTGGCTCGCACCTTTCGGCTGGAGGCGGCGGAGGGAATGTACCTCTCGACGCTGGGCACCGCGCGCCTGGTCGCCGGCGACCTGCGGGCGGCGGAGGAGTACTACGGCGAGGCGCTGCGGGTGGCGCGCCGCCACTCCAACCGAGAGGGCGAGGTGGTCAACCTCGGCAACCTCGGGCTGGTGCACCACGTCACGGGCGAGCTGCAGGCCGCCCTGGGGGACTACCGCCAGGCGCTGGCGCTGGCGCGCCGCCTGGGCGACCGCCGCACCGCGTCCAGCCTGGAGGCGAACATAGGGCAGGTCCTGGCGGACCAGGGCGACCTCGAGGGGGCGACGCGTCACTTCGACGTCGCCCTGGAGCTGGCCCAGAGCCTGTCCGATCGGGTGCTGGAGGCGCTGGCCCAGCTGCGGCTGGCCGCGGTGGCGCGCGAGCGCGGGGCCTTCGAGGAGGCAGCCCGCCGCGCCGAGGAGGCGGAGGAGTGGCTGGAGGCCGTGGGCGACCCGCGGCTGGCCGCGGTGTGGTGTGAGGCGGGCCGGGTGCACCTGGAGCGGGGCGACGCGGCCGCGGCCAAGGCGCTGTTCGCCCGCGCGCTCGAGCGGGCCGAGCAGGCGGGGGACCGACGCAGCGCCGCCGCCGCTCGCCACGACCTGGCCCGCGCCACCCTGCGCCTCAACGGGGCCGGCGGCGCCTCCTCCGCCGCCCTGGCCGACCTCGACCTGGCGCTGGAGGCGGCGACCGACGCCGAGGACCGCGCCCTGGTGAGCGCGGTGCAGCTGGCGCGGTGCGAGGCCCTGGCCGCCGCGGGTCGGGTCGACGGCGCGCGGGCCGCCCTGCGCGCGGCCGAGCGGGCCCTGCCCCGTCCCCGGCCGCTGCTGCTCGGCGCCCGGCTGCGCCTGGCGGAGGCGGGCGTGGTGGGCCTGAGCGACGCGGCGCGGGGACGGTCGATCGCGGAGGAGGTGGCCCTGACCTGCGCCGAGCGGGGCTACGGCGCCCTGGCGGCCGAGGTGGAGCGCCGCCTGGCCGGGTGGCCGGAGGAGGCGCCCCGGTGAGCGAGCGGGCCCAGAGCGAGCGGGCCCTGAGCGAGCGGGCCCTGGTGGCGGCGATCCAGCTCGACTCGGGCGAGGACGAGGAGCACAACTTCGCCCGCGCCCGGGCGCTGGTCCTGCGGGCCCGCGAGCGCGGGGCCCGGGTCGTGGCCCTCCCCGAGAACCTGCTGTACGAGGGCACCGACCGCGATCGGCGTCACCCGCTCGAGGAGTGGGAGCCGCGGCTGGCGGGGCTGGCGCGCGAGAGCGAGGCGGCGCTGGTGGCGGGCTCGATCCGCGAGCCGGGGCCGGCGGGGAAGGCCTACAACTGCTGCCTGGTGTTCGGCCCCGACGGGCAGCGGCTGGCCCGCTACCGCAAGATCCACCTGTTCGACGTGGACGTCCCCGGCGGCCCGGTCGAGCGCGAGAGCGACCACTACCACGGCGGCGAGCCGGAGCCGGTGGTCGTCGACCTGCCCCACCTCGGGCCGACGGGCCTGGCGATCTGCTACGACCTGCGGTTCCCCGAGCTGTTCCGGGCGCTGGTGGCTCGCGGCGCCCGCACGATCATGCTCCCGTCGAGCTTCGCCCTGGGCACCGGCAAGGACCACTGGCTGACCCTGCTCAAGGCCCGGGCGATCGAGAACCAGTGCTTCGTGGTGGCCCCCGATCAGTTCGGCCTGAAGCAGCCCCGCCGCATGAAGTTTGGCAAGACGGCGATCGTGGACCCCTGGGGGCAGGTGCTGGCCCAGGCGGCGGAGCGCGCCGAGGACGTGGTGGTGGCCGAGCTCGACTTCGCGGACCTGGCGCGGATCCGCCGGGCCCTCCCCTGTCTGGACCACCGCCGGCTCTGAGCGCGCCCGCCTTCTCGGTCACGCTGCGCCTCGACCCCGCGCGCCGCACGCTGCGCGTACTGGCGGGCACCACCCGCGCGACAGCGTCTCGGCGGGGCGTCCCTCGCCTGGAGTTCACCGCCGCGCGCTTCGGCGCCGACGCGGTGGGGCTGCTCCTCGACGTCGCTGGGCCGGACGGCTTCGAGGGCGAGGGCACCTGCGAGGTGGTGTGGCAGCCGGTGGACGCGGAGGAGCGGCTGCTGTGGCGAGCGGCGCTGGGCGGGGTGCGGGCGGGGCGGCGTGAGGTGAGCTGGGACGGGTTCAGCGCGCCTTCGCCCGGCGGCGCGCTGGACACCGCGCTCCTGTGGGCGCCGCCGGCGGAGGGGCGCCTGCTGGCCCGCGCCCGGGTGCGCTGCTCCGCGACGGGTCGGGTGGAGGAGGCCCGCCTGCCGCTGCGTGGCCGGCCGGCGGGCCCGCGCGGCGGGGGCGCCTGGACGTTCGCGCCGGCGGACTTCCTCGACCTGCGCGTGGACCGCGCCGCCCGCCGGGTGGACGTGACCCTGTACCTGCGCTTCGTGCGGGGACGCACCGAGCACCCACGCGGCGTCGACCGCGGCCCGCGCATGGAGGCGGTGATCCTGGAGGGCGTGAGCCGCTACTGGTCGCGCCGCGGGGCGCAGGCCGTGCGCCTGGGCGACGAGCGGTGGGAGGTGCACACCCGCGCGGCGGTGCGGCCGCACCGCTCGCAGCCCTTCACGCTCCACGTGTGGCGCGGCGCCCAGGTTTCGGCGGTGCCGGCGGCCCTGCACGGCTGGCTGGGGGAGGCCGCGCGGGAGGGCCTCGGGCGCTGGTCGCGGCGGCTGCGCTCGCCCCTGCGGTTCGGGGCCTCCAACCGCTTCCCGGGCCAGCGGGGCCAGCTGTTCTACTGGGTCGACCGCCCGGTCCCCGACCCCGACGACGACCTGCGCCGCACGGCGGCCCACGAGCTCGGCCACGCGATCCTGTATGCGGCGGAGGGGCTGGAGGTGTCCGCCACTCACGAAGGCACCAGCGGCATGCTCCAGCGGCCGCGGGCGGACGCGCCCCTCTATCCGCCGCCGCCGGCGGAGATCGACCTCATGCACTACTTCCGCGAGCCGGCATCGGCCTCGCCGAACGTGGCGGGGTGGGAGGACTACTACGCCCGCTCGGTCGCCAGCGCGGGCGACGTGCTGCGGCTGCTGTCGCTGGCGGTGGTCAGGTTCGAGGAGGCGCGCTGACGGTGGGCAGGGGCCGGGGCGCGCGGGCGCCCCGCACCGAAGGCGCCTGCGACGGCGGCAGGTCGGGCGGCCCCGCGAAGGCGAGGCGCCCGCGGGCTCGAGCCAGCGCGGCGCGTCCGCTCGCTGCCAGCGCCTCGGTGGCGAAGGTCACCTCCGCCAGCAGGGGAGCGGGCGGAGCGTCGCCGGCCCGCGTCGGGACCTCCAGCACCCGCAGGTGGCGCTCCAGCAGGGCGAGCAGGAGCGCCACCTCGAAGGCGCCGGTCGCGGGCAGCGCGTCCAGGTCGACCCGCTCCAGGGCGGCGCGGCGCCACACCCGCGGGCCCGCGTGGAACTCGCTGTGGCGTCGCCCGCTGAGCACGCGCACCACGCCCGCCAGAGCCCGCGCCCCCAGCCGACGCGGCAGCGGCAGCGCGGCGGCGTCGCGACGGCTGCGCAGCCGGGAGCCGACCACGCCGCCGACGTCGGCCGGGCTCTGGCGGAGGAGGCGCACGAGGTCGCGCAGCGCGGCGGGCTCGTGGCGGCCGTCGGCGGCCAGGACGGCGACCGGATCGGCGCCACGGCGGAGCGCCTCCTGCAGCCCCAGGCGCACCCGAGCGCCCCAAGGGCCCGGCCCCTGCAGCAGCACGTCGGCCGCGGCGCCCCGCGCGGCGAGCGCCTCGGCCGCGAGCGCCGGCGCCCCGCGGTCGGTGACCGCGACGGCGAGCAGGGGCTCGGGCAGCGCCGCGCGGACGGTCTGCAGCGCGGCGGCCAGGCGCGGCATGCCGGGACCGGCGAGCAGGACGACGCCGAGGGGGGCGGGCATGGGGTGACGTTAACCGACACGCGCACTAGATCCGGCAGGCGACGCGATCACGACGACGCGTGCGACTACCCGCCGATCGCAGCGCTGCTGAGGGCCCAGTCGAGAAGCTCGCGCCGGATCGCCTCGCGCACGTCTTCCCTGCCGAGTCCCTGGTCCGCCCAAGCGGGGTCGTCCGCGTATTCCACGGCTCGGACGGCATGCGCGCTGGGCGGCTCGCGAAAGAGCGCCGCCCAGCGACCACGAGCGCGACCACGAGCGCGAGCGCACCCACCTCCCCAGCCGGGGTCGCGGCGGATAGGGTGAACCGCCGTGCAGGCCACTGGACCGCTGATCGGGATCGACCTCGGGACGACGTTCTCCGCCGTCGCCTTCGTCAACGCCTACGGGCGGGCGGAGGTGATCCCCTGCGGGGAGGGAGGCGCGTCCCTCGCCTCGGCGGTGTTGCTGCCCGCCGACGGCGAGCCGGTGGTGGGGCGGGCGGCGCTGGAGCGGGCGCTGCTCGAGCCCGAGCGGGTGGCGCGGTTCTTCAAGCGCGAAATGGGCGACCCCGACTGGACCTTCGCCGTGGACGGGCAAGCGCTCCGCCCGCAGACGCTGTCGGCGCTGGTGCTGCAGGCCCTGCTCGATCGGGTCGAGGACGTGCTGGGGGAGCGGCCCGAGGCGGCGGTGGTCACCTGCCCCGCCTACTTCGGCGACCCCGAGCGGCAGGCCACGGCCGAGGCCGCGGCGCTGGCCGGCGTCGAGCTGCTGGGCCTGATCAACGAGCCCACCGCGGCCGCCCTGGCCTACGGGCTGCACCACGCCGCGCAGCGCGAGCCGGTCAAGGCGCTGGTGTACGACCTCGGCGGCGGGACCTTCGACGTCACCGCGCTGGAGCTGCAAGGCCGACGGGTGCGGGTGCTGGCCACCGCCGGCGAGCATCGCCTGGGCGGCAAGGACTGGGACGACGAGCTGGTCAACTTCGTGGCCGACGAGTTCGAGGCCGAGTACGGGCGCGACCCGCGCGAGGACCCGGCGGCCCTGGCCGACCTGTTGGCCCGCTGCGAGGCCGCCAAGGTCGCCCTCTCGGCCCGCTCCCGCACGCGGGTGTTCTGCCGGGCCTTCGGCCACACGCTCCAGCTCGACCTGACCCGGGCCCAGTTCGAGGAGCTCACCCGGCCGCTCCTCCTGCAGACCCGCACCTACGTGGACGAGGTCCTGGCGCGGGCGAAGCTGCGGTGGGACGACCTCGACGTGGTGCTGCCAGTCGGCGGCTCCTCCCACATGCCGCAGGTCCACGATCTGCTGCGGGAGGCC